>JACCYP010000240.1 GCA_013696425.1 Thermoleophilaceae bacterium | reverse complement strand
CCGGTCGCCGAGAGGATCTTGTCGGTCTCGTCCTCGCGGTTGCGGATCTCGCCGATCGCCGCGAGCTGGGGCTCGCGCTTGCCCTCGGCGTTGCGCGGAGCGAGCCGGTCGACGATCGCGCCGACCTTGTCGGGGTCCTCGGGCGTGACGCGGAACACGTCGGGAAGCGGGTTGGTGTCGCCGAGCAGGTCGAAGGCCTCGGGGTTCTTCTTACGCTGCGCGGCGAGCGCGTCGTCCTTGGAGATGAACTTCACCTCGCGCACGTTCGGCGCGGCGGTGAGTCCCTTGCGCAGCTCCTCGACCTGGGGGTCGGTGGCCTTCGACTTGATGAAGACGTCGACCACCACGCGCCCGCGCACCTCGTTCGCCGTGCCGGTGGTGGCCTGGACGACGGGGATGAACACGCCAAGCGTGATTGCGGTCAGGACGACCGTGAGGAGTGCCGCAAGGCTCGGGGCCGCGCTGCGCGAGAGACCGCGCAGGGCCTCCTTCAAGAAGAAACCGAAGCGAGACATCAGTTGGGGTGCCCCTCGACGCCCACGCCCATCTCGCCGCGCAGGCGGATGGCGAACTCGCTGGTGGACTCGTCCGGGCGGTAGAGGCCCGAGCTCTGGTCGCGGATGATGCGCCCGCTCTCGAGCTCGATCACGCGCCGGCGCATCTTGTCGACCATCGCGTGGTCGTGCGTGGCGACGATCACGGTCGTGCCGGTGCGGTTGATCCGGTAGATCAGCTGCATGATCCCGATCGAGGTCTCGGGGTCGAGGTTGCCGGTGGGCTCGTCGCAGAGCAAGAGCGGCGGGTGGTTCACGAACGCCCGCGCGATCGACACGCGCTGCTGCTCGCCGCCGGAGAGCTCGTCGGGGTAGTTGTGCAGCTTGGTCGAGAGGCCCACGAGGCGCAGGATCTCGGGCACCTTGCGCCGGATCGAGTCACGCGTCTCGCCGATGACCTCGAGCGAGTAGGCGACGTTCGCGTACACCGTGCGGTTCGGGAGCAGCTTGTAGTCCTGGAACACGACGCCGATGTTGCGGCGCAGGTAGGGCACCTTCTTGCGCGAGATCTCGCCGATGTCGTGGCCGGAGATGAGCACCTGGCCGGCGCTCGGGTCGGCCTCCTTCATGAGCATCCGGATGAAGGTCGACTTGCCGCAGCCGGTGGCCCCGACGAGGAATACGAACTCGCCGCGGTTGATGCGGGCGGACACGCGCTCGAGACCGACCGTGCCGCCGTCGTAGACCTTCGAGACGTCCTTCATCTCGACGACGGGGATGGCCGGCTTGGCATCGCGCTCGCGGCGCTGGCGGCTGGGCCGCTTTTGGACATGGGCGCTCATGGGGCCGGGAAGGAATAGCGAAGCTCGCTCCCCACCACGATGGCTGCAACCGTTCCTGCACCCTTCTCAGGGGCCGAACGAGACCCCGTGTGCGTCCATGATCTCGCCGAGCGATTCGAGATCGAGCTCGAGGCCGAAGCGGGCTGCGAGCTCGCTGCGCTCCTCCGGAGTGGGCTCGTGGTCGACCTCGACGAGCGCCTCGAAGAACTTCTCGAAGCCGGCCGGCGAGATGATTTCGAGGATCCGCGCCGGCTCATCACCGGCGTTCCAGAAGGTGTGCCACTGGTCGCGGGGCTTGAAGACGAGATCTCCGGGCTCCGCGAACACGACGTCGTCCCCAAGAAGGGCGCCCATGCGGCCTTCGAGCACGAAGGAGTACTCGTCCTCGCGCGTGTGCCGGTGAAGCGGCGCGGCCAGCCGCCGGGGCGGCATCGGGTGCTCGACGAGCGAGAAACCGCCGCCGCTCTCAGCGCCGTCGATCATGAAGCGGACCCCGATTGATCCGAGCTCGCCCTGCTTGCCGTCCGTCGGACCCACGACCTTTGGAGCGCTGGCTTGCATCTTTCTCCCTTTGATTTGACGCACTGTATTGCGAATGCAAGCTACCATCGATTTACACCATGTCAAGTGAAAAGCGCCCCTACGAGCTGAAGAAACGCGCCGAGCAGCAAGATGCCACGCGCCTGCGGATCGTCGAAGCCACGGCAGCGCTGCACGAGGAGGTCGGCCCCGCGCGCACCACGGTGTCGGAGATCGCGCGCCGCGCTGGCGTGCAACGCCCGACGGTGTATGCCCACTTCCCCGAGGAGCAGCAGCTCTTCGGCGCCTGCCAGGCGCATTGGATGAGCAAGCATCCGCCTCCGGACCTCGGGCCGGCGATGGCAGACCCCGATCCCGCAGGGCGGCTACGCAAGGCACTGGCGGCTATCTACGGCAACTACCGAAAGACGGCGCCGCTGACCGGAAAGATCATGCGCGACCGGGAGCTGCTGCCGGCACTCGACGCGCAGATGCGTGCCACCGTCGACGCACAGATGGCCGCGCTGGCTGATGGCCTCTCGATCGGTTTCGACGCGAGCGATGGACGGGCGCCGCACGTGCGGGCGATGATGGGAGTCGCGCTCGACTTCTGGGCCTGGAAGCGCCTCGACTCCCAGGGCCTCAACACCGAGGACGCAGCGGCCCTGATGACGGATGCAGTCAGCTGCCTGAGCCGCTGATCCTGTAGCGCAGGAACAGGCAGCTCTCGTGCTCGTACACGCTCACGAGCGCGAGGTCGAGTGCCTTCGGGAGGCCGGGCCCACGCACGATGCCCGGCTCCACGCCGCCCCCGGCCAGCTTCGGGGCAAGCGACAGGAACAGCTCGTCGACCAGGCCTGCTTCGAGCATCGAGCCGTTCAGGGTCGGGCCGCCCTCGCAGAGGATCGAACGGATGCCCCGCTGCTCGCGCAGCTCGCGCAGCGTGTCGGGATTCGGCTCGAGCACGATCGACTCCTGATCGCGGATCTCCGCCCGCCCGGTATGGGAGGCGATCAGGGCCAGCGGGTCGGGTGCGAGACCGGCGCGCTCGCGCCGTGCACGCCGCTCGGGATCCTTCACCAGGCGGCCGTAGTTCTCCGCGCGCACCGTGCCCGCGCCCACGAGCACCGCGTCGACCTGGGTGCGCAGCTCCTGGAACAGCTCGCGGTCGGCCTCGTCGCCGATCGGGCCCGCCTTTCCGTCGATCGCGGCCCGCCCGTCGACTGTCGCAACCATGTTCGCCACGACGTAGGGGCGCTCCGGCGGGGCGAGATCGCCCAGCTTCAAGCCGCTCATCGCCTCGACGGGCGTGAGTGATCCAGGCTCGGGATGGATTCGTTTCAGTTGCACCGGGAACATGGGACACACCCCATTGTTCTGGACCAGGGAAGGAGACAAGGAATGATTGGCATTCTCATCGCAGTTCTGGTGGCAGCGCTCGTGTACGCGATCCTGATCGCGCTCACCGGCAGCGCCATCGTCGCCATCGTCGGCGCGGTTCTCGTGCTGCTTGCGGGCATCCCCTCCGGCGGATTCGGCTTCGGTAGCCGTTTCGACCGCGGCGGAAGAGGAGTCTGAACCAAGGGCTAGGCGGTGGGCAGCACGACGGTGAAGGTGCTGCCCACGCCCAACCCGCTCTCGACGGCGACCGAGCCACCGTGGCGCTCGGCCACGTCGCGCACGATCCAAAGGCCGAGCCCGGCCCCTCCGCCCTCCCCCGCCCGCGCATCGTCGGTGCGGAAGAACCGCTCGAAGAGCCGCGACTGATCCTCGGGAGCGATCCCGGCGCCGGAGTCCGCGACCGTCAGCCTCGCCGCGCCCCCGGATGTGTGGACGCTCACGCGGACCGCGCCGCCATGCGAGGAGTACTTGACCGCGTTCGACACGAGGTTGTCGGCCAGGCGCGAGAGCTGGTCGCGGTCGCCCGCGATCATCACCGGATCCGGGGCATCGAACTCGATCGTGAGTCCGGCGGCCTCCGCAGAGGGGCGTATGCCGGAAACGGTCTCGCCCACGACCGCGGCAAGGTCGACGGGGGCGTGCGCCTCGGGCAGCCGCCCGGCCTGGGACTGGGCCACCCAGAGCAGCTGCGACACCAGCCGGTCGAGGCGCTTCACGTTGCGCCCGACCGCGTCGAGCATGTCGCCGCCGTCCTCGCTCAACCGATCGCCCTCCGCATCACGCAGTAGCGACACGTAGCCCTGTATCGCGGTCAGCGGGCTCTTCAGGTCGTGGGTGGTGAGGGCGAGGAAGTCGTCCTTCAGGCGATCGGCCTCCGTACGCAGCTCGAGCCGCTCGAGCTCGTCGCCGACGAGCTGGGCGAGCAGCTCCACGAACCGCACCTCCTGATCGGCGAGTTGGCCCTTCGCCTCGTGGCTGAGGCAGCAGAGCGTGCCACGCACGCGGCCGTCGCTGTACTCGATCGGCACGCCGATGTAGGAGCCGACGTTCCCGACGCGGGTGTGCGCGAGTTGCGCGACCTCGGGCTCGGCGCGCGCGTCGTGAACGACATTGCCGATCCGCCCGTCGAGCATCCGCTGGCAGAAGCTCTGGTCGAGCGGGACGACCTTTCCGTCCTCGATCGCGAACGAGCCGGCGTTGCCGTCGGTGCGCGTGAACACCTGCCTGCTGCCCGCGATCTCCGAGATGTAGGCGACGTCCATGTCGAGCACCTCCCGGGCCGTGGCGAGCGCCCGCTCGACCAGACGCTCGGGATCCTCGTGGGCAACCTCCGCGAGCCGGTCGAGCATCGAGTGCCTACGGGTTGATCGCGACCATGCGCTCGATCGGGATACGCGCCCTCGCCGCGAGCTCCGGATCGACCGAGACGGTGTAGGCGTCGCCCCCGTCGCGAAGGGCGTCGCGTAGCTTCGGCAGGGTGATCATCTTCATGTACTGGCACACCGCCGCGCGGTTGGCCGGGAAGAACTTCTTGCCCGGGTTCTCCTCCTGCAGCGGGTGCAGCATCCCGGTCTCGGTCGCGACGATGAACTCCTCGGCATCGGAGCGCTTGGCGAACTGGAGCATGCCGCCGGTGGAGAGCATGTGCGTGGACTCCGGGTCGACGTCGCCCGCGGCCACGTACTCCATGACCGAGGTCGAGCAGCCGCACTCGGGATGGATCAGGAACTCGGCGCCGGGGTGCTCCGCGCGGATGTCGGAGATGTCGGCAGGACGGATGCCGGCGTGCACGTGGCACTCGCCCATCCAGACCTTCATGCGCCTGCCGGTGACCTTCTCGACGTAGGCGCCGAGGAACATGTCGGGCCCGAACAGGATCTCCACGTCCTCGCCGTGCTCGGCGCGGATGTGCTCCACCACCTGTACGGCATTCGAGCTGGTGCAGCAGTAGTCGGTCTCCGCCTTCACCTCTGCGGTCGTGTTCACGTACATCACGACGATCGCTCCGGGGTGCTCCGCCTTCCAGGCGCGCAGCCCATCCGCGGTGATCGAGTCGGCGAGCGAGCAGCCCGCGTTCAGGTCGGGCAGCAGCACGGTCTTCTCCGGCGAGAGGATCGAGGCCGTCTCGGCCATGAAGTGGACACCGCAGAAGGCGATCGTGTCCGCGCCCGCTGCCTCGGCCTTCTGGGAGAGGCCGAGCGAGTCGCCCACGAAGTCCGCCACCTGCTGGATTTCCGGCAGCTGGTAGTTGTGCGCGAGGATCACCGCGTTGCGCCTTTGCGCAAGGGCTCGCACCTCCGACTGGAGGGTCTCGATCTCCTCGGGGCTGAGTTCGGGGGAACCCGCCGTGGGGGCCATCGGAAGTGCCTTCATGTTTCGGACCTCGGTCGGGGAACGTCGGTCGAAATGACTTGCTCAGATTGTAGCCGCAGGAAGGGGTGCCTTGGGCGTACGCGCCACACAGGTGGCTGCCACCAGGTAGTGCAGATCGGTGAAGACCGGGATGTCACGGCCCATGTCCTCGGTCGCGAGCTCGTGCATGTGCAGCAGTTCGAGCACCTGCTCGCACGCCTCGGCCTGGGGCGCGCCGGCCCCGACGTCGCAGGCGAGGCGGGCCAGGGCGATCGGCTCGTCCCCGTCGTGCCCGGAGATCACGCGCCCGCTCGCGTTCACGAGGTTGTTGTGCACGCGGTCGAGCAGCGGGTCGACATCGATCGCCTCGGCGCCCGGAGCCGGCCCGAGGTCCGCCCCCTCCTCCCCCGCGAGCAGCCGCTCGAGCTGCCCGCCCGTGATCGAGGCGAGGGCATCGTCGCCGAGGCCCACCTCGAGCGCGCAGCGCGCGGTGAGGATCGCGCCCAGCACCGCCGTGCCGTACGGGAGGTCCGAGCCGTGGAGCACCCGCCCGGGCGGCACCAGTGCGCAGAGCGCGAGCAGGTCAGCCGGGTTCCACCAGCTCGTATCGAAGTAGACGTTCGGGTGGTCGTCGAGGCGGCGCCACATCCAGGCCAGGTCCGAGATGCCCGCGTGGGCGAGGATCAGCGCCGCGGAGGGAAACCGCTCGGCCATCTCGAGTGCCTGCTCGCCGAGCGCCGGTATGCCCCGTCCCGCGTGGATCAGCACCGGCACGCGGCGCTCGTGGGCGAGTGCGAACACGTCCTCGGCGTCGGCCACCGTGAAGCGCTCGGCACGCGGATGGAGCTTGATGCCGCGCGCGCCGGCGTCGAGTGAACGTTCGCCCTCCTCCACCGCGCCTGCGTGGTGGGGATCGAGGCGGCAGAAGGGGATGAGGCGGCCGCCGGAGCTCTCGGCCGCCGCGCGGATGCGGTCGTTGGCGTCCCGATAGCCGCTCGGCTCGTGCATCGCGAACACCACGCCGCGCGCGTTCGCGAGCCCGAGCGCGGCGAGGTTCTCCTCGAACGTGCAGGAGAAGCCGTCGGGGTCGTTCTCGCCGATGTGGGTGTGGGCGTCGACCAACTCGAGGCCGCGACCTTCGAAGGTCGCCTCGAAGAGAGGGATCAGGTGCTCGTCGGCGTGCAAGTGAGGGAGAGGTCGAGCGCGGTTGCGGAGTGTGTCAGCGCGCCGATGGAGATGAATTCGACGCCGGTGGCGGCCACGTCGCGGACATTGTCGAGGGTGATGCCGCCGCTGGCCTCGAGGCTCGCGCGGCCGGCGTTGATCGACACCGCGTCGAGGAGCTGGGCCGGCTCCATGTTGTCGAGCAGGATGCGCGGCACCCCGGCCGCGAGCGCCAGCTCCAGCTCCTCGATGCTCGCCACCTCGACCTCGACGAGCACCCCGCTGGGCGCGTGCGCGAGCGCGAGCTCCGCTGCGTGGAGCACGCCGCCCGCGATGGCGGAGTGGTTCTCCTTCACGAGGATCGCGTCGTAGAGGCCGTCGCGGTGGGAGTGCCCGCCGCCGGTGCGCACGGCCTCCTTCTCGAGCGCGCGCAGGCCCGGCGTGGTCTTGCGCGTGTCGAGGATCACCGCGCCGGTGCCCTCGACGGCCTCGACGAACCGCGCCGTGAGCGTCGCGATGCCGCTGAGGCGGCCGAGGAAGTTCAGTGCCACCCGCTCGCGCTCCATCAGCAGCCGCGCGTTGCCCTCGACGGCGGCTACGGGGCCTCCGTCCCGCCACTCGCCCTCGCCACAGAGCCAGTCGAAAGCGAGACCCTCGAAGGCGGCCTCTGCCACGTGCATGCCGGCGATCACACCGGGGGCCTTCTGGTGGATCTCCCCCCGCGCCTCCGCGCTCGGATCGATCACCGCCTCGCTGGTGAGGTCGCCCCCGCCGAGGTCCTCCTCGAGCGCGGCATCGATGAGGTCCTTCATGCCGGCGCGACCACGGTGAGGCCGAGATCCGATGCAGCGGCAGCCATCCGCCGGTCGTAGGTGATGAGTTCCCCGAGATCATCGCCCAGTCTCTCTGCCGCAGCGACGTGGATTGCATCGAGGGTGCGAAGTACCGGGTCCCCGAGCGCTGCCGCCCGGTCGAGCAGCGCGTCGTCGAGGCCCACGAGAGCGATGTCCTCGAGCAACGCGAGCGCGCGCGGGACCGCTGCGGTGCTGTTGACCCGTGCTGCCCGCGGGACCTCTGCGCGCGCGAGAGCACACGAGGCGCGCGCTCTGCGCTTCGCCAGGTACGCCGTCAGGGCTTCCGACTCGGGCTCTGACACGACCAGCCTGACCAGGGCCGACGAGTCGAGATACGTGACGCCGTCAGCGCTCATCGGCCCGCATGCGGGCGAGTGCTTCGCTGGGCAACGGTTGCCCTTCGACCGGCTCGAGGGGCGGCCCGAGGTCCAAGAGGTCGCCCTTCGCCGGGGTAACGCGGCCGGAGGCGATCAGATCCTCCATCACACTCCGGCGCTGGATCGGCACGAGCCGCGCCACTGGGCGGCCGCGGTCGGTGACCTCGATCGTCGCTCCGCGCTCGACCTCGCGCAGGTACCGGCTTGCGTGCTGGCGAAGCTCTCTGATCCCAATCGCGCGTATGTGCTACTTATAGCACTTCGTCTGGCAGCAAGTGCTCGATTCCCGCCACGTCGGCGAAGGCACGATCCGCCGAGACGAGCGCGGTGGCCGCCGACGCGATGGCCGTGGCCGCCAGCACGCAGTCGAAGGCGTCAAGGCGCTCGGCCTCGCCGAAGAGCGTGAGCCCCTGAGCGAGGGTCTCGCCGGTCACCGGGAGCAGCGGAGACAGCAGCTGGCCGTAGCTCATCCCGAGGGTGGCCGCCTCGGCGCGGTTCCGCCGGCGCGTCCAGACGTGAGCGAACTCCTGGATGACCTCCGGGGTGGTCGTCGCCTCGATACGGCCGTCGCCAACCGCAGCGACGATCTCACGGCACGGGTCGCGCAGAGGATGCGTGCCTCCCTTCGCGTACATCAACACGGTGGTGTCGAGGACGATCACGCGCGCCGGGCGCGCAGGGCGTCGAGCTCGTCCTTCAGCTCCTCGACGTCGGGCACGTCGATGTCCGGCGCGTCGAGGATCCGCCGTCCGGCGGCCCTGCGCTGGCTACCCGACTCCGACAGACCGCGATCGATCGCCTCGCGCACGACGGTCGCGACGGAAACGCCACGCTCGCGCGCGATGATGCTCAGCCGCTCGTGGCTCGTCGGGCTCGCGGCCCTATACCCGGCGGAGCAATTCCGCCCTGATGAATCCGTCCAGGTCCCCGTCGAGCACTCGCTGGGCATCTCCCATCTCGTGGTTCGTGCGGTGGTCCTTGACCATCGTGTAAGGGTGCAGCACGTAGGAGCGGATCTGGGAGCCCCATTCCGCCGACTGGCTCTCGCCCTTCTCCTTTGCGATCTCCTCCTGGCGCTCCTGCTCCTGGCGCTCGAGCAGCTTCGACTTGAGCATGGCCATCGCCGTGGCCTTGTTCGAGCTCTGCGAGCGCTCGTTCTGGCACTGCACGACGATGCCGCTCGGACGGTGGGTGATGCGCACGGCGGAGTCGGTCTTGTTCACGTGCTGGCCGCCCGCCCCGGAGGCGCGGTAGGTGTCGATCTGCAGCTCGTCGTCGTCGATCTCGACGTCCACGGCGGCGTCCACGAGCGGCGCGACCTCGATGCCGGCGAACGCCGTGTGGCGCCGCGCGGAGGCGTCGAACGGCGAGATCCGCACCAGCCGGTGCACGCCCTTCTCGGCCGAGAAAAGCCCGTAGGCGTTCTCG
Organism: Thermoleophilaceae bacterium; assembly: GCA_013696425.1. Taxonomy (GTDB): domain Bacteria; phylum Actinomycetota; class Thermoleophilia; order Solirubrobacterales; family Thermoleophilaceae; genus JACCYP01. Next base: position 5,257 of record JACCYP010000240.1, on the reverse strand, counting down.
CCGCGGGCGATGAAGCTGGCGGACTTCAGGCCCGCCTCCTCCCCCTCACTGGCCTCGACCATCTCGGTCTTCATCCCGCGCGAGTCCGCCCAGCGCATCTCCATCCGCACGAGCATCTCGGCCCAGTCCTGGGAGTCGGTGCCGCCGGCGCCGGCGTTCACCGTCACCACGGCGTCGCCGTCGTCGTAGCGGCCCGCGAACAGCCGCGCCTCCTCGAGCTCGGCGAGCCTCGTCTCGAAGCCGGTGCGCTGCTCCTCGACCTCGACCGCGACGGAGGGGTCCTCCTCGGCCATCTGCTCGAGCTCCTCGAGGTCGTCGAGCTCCGCCTCGAGCTCGCGGTAGGTGGTGAGCTTGCGCGCGAGCGCAGCCTGCTCGGCGGAGATCTTCTGCGCCTTGTCGGGGTCATCCCAGAAGCCGGGCTCCCCCATCTGCGCTTCGAGCGCGTCTACGCGCGCGGCGAGTGAACCCGGGTCAAAGGTAGTCCGCGAGCAGCTTCAGCTGGTCGCGGAGGGGCGCGTCGCTCACGACGCCCTCATGCCCCGTGGCACTTCTTGTATTTCTTGCCGGACCCGCAGGGGCACGGATCGTTGCGCCCGACCGTCTCATCTACGTGCCGGGGCGTGACCTGCCGCAGCGGTTCGTCCGCCTCCTCCGGCTCGTACGCGGCGGCGCCCGCGGCGCCCACGGGCACAGACGCCGCCGCCGCGAGGGCGCTCGGCTGGTCGGCGGCCGTGCCGCCTGCGTAGGAGAGGGATCCGCCCGTCGAGGAGGAGTTCGCCGAGGGCTCCCACGGCTTGGGGCCGCCGTTGTCGCCGGAGCCGTCGCCGTTCGCGGACTCGACCTGCACCTCGACGTTGAAGATGTAGCGCGCGAACTCCTCCCAGATGGAGTTCATGAGCGCCCCGAACATCTCGTAGGCCTCGTTCTTGTAGGCGATCAGCGGGTCGATCTGGGCGAAGCCGCGCAGGTGGATGCCCTCGCGGAGGTAATCCATGTCGTGCAGGTGCTCGCGCCAGCGCTCGTCGATGATCTGCAGCAGGATGTAGCGCTCGAGCTCGCGCATGAGCTGCGGCCCGAGCTCCTCCTCGCGCTCGTCGTAGGCCTTCACCACGTCCTCGCGCAGCTCCTCCACGAGGGCGCCGCGCTCGAGCGTGTTCGGGTCGATGTCCTCGGGCGCCATCGCCACGGGGTAGATCTGCTCGAGCTGGGTGAGCAGGCCGTCGATGTCCCACTCGTCGGTGTAGTCGCCCGCGAGGTACTCACCCGTCATGCGATCGATCGCCTCGCCGATCTGCTCGCGCGCGCTGCCCGACATGTCCTCTCCGTGGAGGATCTTGTCGCGGTAGTCGTAGACCACGTCGCGCTGCTGGTTCATCACGTCGTCGTACTCGAGCACGCGCTTGCGGATCAGGAAGTTCTGCTCCTCGACCTTCTTCTGGGCCCCCTCGATCTGCTTGGAGAGCATCTTGTGCTCGATCGGCAGCTCCTCGCCGTCGTCGCCGGTCTGGGCAAGGAACTTGTTGTCGAGGATCTTGTAGATGCGGTCGCCGGCGAAGAGGCGCACGAGGTCGTCCTCGGCGGAGAGGAAGAAGAGCGACTCGCCGGGGTCGCCCTGGCGCCCTGAGCGGCCGCGGAGCTGGTTGTCGATCCGGCGCGACTCGTGGCGCTCGGTGCCGAGGATGAACAGGCCGCCGAGCTCCACGACCTCCTGGCGCTGGGTCTCGACCCGGTCCTCGATCTTCGGGAAGATCATCTCCCACTGCTCGTCGTACTCGTCCTGGCCCGGCTCGAGGCCGAGCTTCACGAGCTCGCGGTGGGTGAGGTGCTCGGCGTTGCCGCCGAGCTTGATGTCCACGCCGCGGCCGGCCATGTTGGTGGCGATCGTGACCGAACCGGGCTGGCCCGCCTCGGCGATCGTCTCGCCCTCCCGCTCGGCGTGCTCGGGCTTCGCGTTCAGCACCGAGTGCTTCACCCCGAGCTTCTCGAGCCGGCCGCCGACGAGCTCCGATACCTCGACGGAGATCGTGCCGACGAGCACCGGCTGGCCCTTCTCAGTACGCTCGGCGATCTCGGCCACGACGGCGTCCCACTTGCCGTCCTTGGTCTTGTAGATCAGGTCGTTCTTGTCGTCGCGGACCATCGGCATGTTGGTCGGCACCTCGACCACCTGGAGCTTGTAGATCTTCATGAACTCCATGGCCTCGGTGAGAGCCGTGCCGGTCATGCCGCTCAACTTGTCGTACTTGCGGAAGTAGTTCTGGTAGGTGATCGTCGCGACCGTCTGGTTCTCCTCCTGGATCGCGACGTTTTCCTTCGCCTCGACGGCCTGGTGGAGGCCCTCGGACCAGCGCCGGCCCTCGAGGATGCGGCCTGTGAACTCGTCGATGATCTTCACCTCGCCGTCGATCACCGCGTAGTCGACGTCGCGCTTGTAGAGCGATTCGGCCTTCAGTGCCTGGATCAGGTGGTTCACGAGGTTGCCGTGCTCGGCGAGGTACATGTTCTCGACGCCCAGGAACTTCTCGGCCTTCTCGACTCCCTGCTCGCTGATGGCGATCGTCTTGTGCTTCTCGTCGGGCTCGAAGTCGAAGTCCGCCATGTACTCCTTGGACTTCGCCTCGAGGCCCTCGGGCTTCTTGCCCGCCGTGAGGCGCGGGGCGAGCTTCGCGAACTTGTAGTAGAGGTCGGCGGCCTGTTCGGGGGCGCCGGAGATGATCAGCGGCGTGCGCGCCTCGTCGATGAGGATGTTGTCGACCTCGTCGACGATCGCGAAGTTGTGGCCGCGCTGGTACTGCTCCTCGAGACTCGTGGCGAGGTTGTCGCGCAGGAAGTCGAAGCCGAACTCGGAGTTGGTGCCGTAGGTCACGTCGGCGGCATACGCGTCGTGCTTCTCCTGGCCGTGCTCGTTGGCCTGGAGCACGCCGATCGACACGCCGAGCATGTCGTAGATCGGCTTCATCCAGTTGGCGTCGCGGCGGGCGAGGTAGTCGTTCACCGTCACCAGGTGCACGCCCTTGCCGTGCAGCGACTGCAGGACCACCGCGAGGGTGGCCGTGAGGGTCTTGCCCTCGCCCGTCTTCATCTCGGCGATCGAGCCGTCGTTCAGCACCATGCCGCCGACCAGCTGGACGTCGAAGTGGCGCATCTCCAGGGCGCGCTTCCCGGCCTCGCGGGTGAGCGCGAAGGACTCGTCGAGCAGCTCGTCGACGGTCGCGCCGCCGGCTGCCCGCTCCCTCAGATCGTCCGCGCGCTCGCGGAGCTCCTCGTCATCGAGGAGCTCGAGCTCCGGCTCGAAGTCGTTGATGCGGGCGACGCGTTTCTCGAAGGCCTTGAACTTCTTGCCTTCGCCCGCACGTAGAGCCCGCTCGAAAAGCGGCACTGCTACCGCTTCGCGGTGACCGGCATCGGAGACATGTGAGCCAGCCTAGCAACGGACTACCCTCCCGCTTTCATGGATCCAACCGTCCTTAGAAACCGCTTAGTAATGGCCACCGCGCTGTGGAAGGAATCCACCGACGAGCCCCTGCCGAAGCTGCCCCCAGGCGACCCCGCGGAGCAGATCCAGGAGCTCGAGCTGCGGCTGGTCAAGGTGATGGTGGCCGAGGCCACCCCGGAGAACGCGAAGAAGATCGCCGAGCGCACCTGGGACCTCGTCCACGACCGTCCGGAGATCGACCCTGTCAAGCAGGCCGTGGTGAAGGCCCACGAGGACCTCTCACAGCTCGGCCGCCCCAAGGGCGAAGCGATCGAGTAGCTACTCGTCGAACCAGGTGATCGCGGGCTCCCCGCGCACCTGGCGCCACGTCCCCGCCACGCGCCCGTCCACGATCACCGTCGGGCGCAGCACCCCGCCGCCCGGAAACACGATGCGCTCGTGCTCCGGTGCGAGCAGTTCGCTGCGGTCGCGCAGGCCGAGGTAGATGCCGTCGTAGGCGGGCAGCAGGCGGGTGAACTCGAGTCGTTCGTCAGTTGATCCGGTCATGGGCGGATCAAGTGACGAACGAGGGTCGGCGTGGGCGCGGCGGGCGTCGCGCAGGCCGAGGCCCGACCAGCGCGCGAGGTCCTCGGGGCCCGCGCCCGGGAAGGCTCGCGCGTGGCGAAGGGCGAGCTCGCGCAGCGCGGCGTCGCGGTCGAAGCGGAACGACGGCTCGGGCCCGAGCCAGTCGTCGATCAGGGCGTAGCGGGGTTCGGCGCCGTCCGGCTCCGCTTCGCAGAGCACGCCGGAGCGGGCTATGGAGGCCACGAGCCGGATGGGCGTCTGGGGATGGTCCGGAAGTGACACCCCGGCCCCACGCACCTCCATTGCAAGCTGTTTGCGTGTGAGCGAACGCCCGGCGAGAGCCGAGCGCGCAGCGGCCAGAGCCCCATCGGGAAGCGCCGGAGGCCGTCCGAGCAAGGCCACCATCCAGCGCACGTCCTCGGCGGGAACGAGGTGCAGCGTGCCGCGCATGACCCAGGTGCGCACGACCGAGCGGCCGGCGAGGGCGGCATCCACGTCGGCGCTCGTGCAGCCGGCAAGCCGCGCGCGCGCGCCGAGCGCAGCAGCGCCGGGATCCTGCGCCTGGATCCCGGCCACCGCGCGGACGACCGAGGCGACGGACGCGCCGTCCTCCCGCTCGGGGCCGCAGAGGCGTTGTGCTCTGGCGAGGAAGGTCACCTAGCGGCGTCCGGCAAGGAAGAGGCCGCGCCGCGTGCCCTGCACGCAAGCGGCCCGATGACGACGCCGGGCGTCGCTAGGCCAACTTGGGCGTGGCCCTGTGCGCCTCGCGGCGCTTGCGCCGCTGGTCGCGATGGCGCTTGACCTGCCGGGAAAGCTCGTCGGACACGCGGTTGATCGCCGTGACGGGGTTCGCGGCCGCGGCCTTCGCCCGCAGCGTCTTGCCCTTCACGTAGAGCGTCGCCTCGGCGATCCACGGCTCCGAGATCGAGGGATTGCGTTCCTCGGTGAGCTCGAACTCCAGGGGAGCCACCTCCGACACCTGCCGCGCGACCTTTTGAAACCGCTTCTCGACCCGAGCCTTCAGCTCGTCGTCCACGGTCACGTTGCGCCCTTTGATCTGGATGCGCATGGGTCTCCTCAGTCAGGTTGCCGGACGTAGGAGGCTACGCCGATGGGCGGCCGGGTTCAACGTCCTGGCACGCGCGCGAACGCGACCGCGCTCACACGCCGCGCTCCTCCCGCCCGCAGAGCCGCCGCGCATGCACCGAGCGTGGCGCCCGTGGTGACCACGTCGTCCACCACGACGCAGACGGGCGG
>JACCYP010000237.1 GCA_013696425.1 Thermoleophilaceae bacterium | reverse complement strand
GCCTCGCCCTTGCCGAGACGCTGCTCGAGCGCCGGGAGGCCCTGGCCGCGCGCGGCGCCGCCCTCTCGCCCCGGATCCTCGCGGGGCTCGGCGTCGTGGCGCTCGTGGGCGTGATCGCAGCCGTCGGCGACCCGGTCTCGCGCGCCGACGACGAGTGGCAGGAGTTCAAGGCCTCCTCGGCGCCCGCCGCGAGCGGCGGCAACCGGCTGCTGCAGACCGGCGGCGCGCGCTACGACTACTGGCGCGTCTCCCTGAACGACCTCGCGGACGCGCCGGTGCGCGGAGTCGGCGCCGGCAACTGGAACCTGTCCTGGTACCAGTCCCGGCGCACCGGCGACGACACGCGTCAGCCCCACTCGGTCGTGTTCCAGACGCTCGCCGAGCTCGGGCTGCTGGGCGGCCTCGCGCTCGCACTCGCGGTGGGCGCCGTGCTCGCGGCCCTCGTGCTCCGGCGCCGCGAGGCCGAGAGCTTCGCGCTCCTGATCGGGGCGGGCGGGATGTTCGCCACCTGGCTGCTCCACACCTCCGTCGACTGGATGCACATCCTCCCGGGGATCACTCTCAGCGCGCTCTGCGGCGCGGCAGCCCTCCTCGCTCCCTGGCGGGGGCCCTCGGGAGCCCGGGGCGCCGCGAGCTACGTCGTGCCCACCGTCGCCGTGGTCGTGGCGGCCGCGGGCTTCCTCACGGTCGGCAAGGTGCTGCGCGCGGAGCACAGGATCACGGACGGCCAGGAGCTGCTTGCGACCGATCCGCCGGGAGCGAACGCAAAGGCCGGTGACGCCCTCGCGCTCAATCGCGACGCGATCCCGGCCCTCTACCTGCGCTCGGCCGCATACGCGCAGGTGAACGACTTCGTGAACGCGAAGGCGGCCCTGCTCGAGGCCGCGAAGAAGGAGCCTGGCAACTTCGTCACGTGGCAGCTGCTCGGGGACCTCCAGATCCGGCGTGAGGTCGGGCGGGGCTTCGACGAGGCCGGGGCGGCGCCCTTCTACCGTCGCGCCCTCGAGCTCAATCCTCGCGACGCCGAGCTCAGGGACCTCGCCAAGTTCCCGTTCCTCGGCCACCCCGAGTTCCGATGAGGCGCCCTGCTCCCGAGGATGCCCTCACGGCCGGGCTCGGCGCGCTCTTCGGCGTGAGCGTGCTCTTCGACGGCTTCTACGACCTCGGCGTCTGGGGGCTCGTGTGCGCCGGCCTCGCGGCGATGCTCCTAGGGCTCCTGCTCGCGCGGCCCGCTCGTCCGGCCGGCCCGGCGCTGCTGGCGGTCGCGGCGCTCGGCGGGCTCTGGATCTGGTCGCTCTGCTCCCTGCTCTGGGCCGAGTCCGCCGACGGCGCGCTCATCGGCTCGAGCCGCTGGCTCCTCTACGCGGCGACGCTCGCGATCCTTCTCGTGCTCCTGCGCGAGGAGCGCCGGCGCGTGCTGCTGCTCGGCTCGATGGGCGCCGCGGTGACCCTCGTGGCGCTCTACGCGACCGCGCGCATGGCGCTCGATGGCGGCGCCACCCTGTTCCTCGACGGACGCCTGATCGAACCGCTCGGCTACATCAACGGTCAGGCCGGCTATCTGCTGATGGGCTTCTGGCCGCTCGTGGCGCTGGCCGAGCGGGCCAAGCGTCCGCCCGTGGCGGGTCTCGCACTCGGCGCGGCGATCCTCGTGACCTCACTCGCGGTCATGAGCCAGACGCGCGCGATCCTGCCCGCGTTCGCCATCTCCGTCGTGGTGCTCATGATCGCCGTGCCGGGGCGCACCCACCGCCTCCTGGCGCTCGGGACCATCGCCGGCGGGGTACTCGTGATCTCGCGCGTGCTGGTGGACGTCTACACGGTGCGCGGCACGCCCGAGGCGCCCGCCGCCCTCCAGAACGCCGGCGTGGCCATGCTGCTCTCCGCGGCGGTGTTCGGGGCCTCGTGGGCGATCGTCGGGAGCCAACTGCACTTCATGACACAGTGGTCGAGCGCCGCCCGCTACCTGATGGGGTGGCGGGCCGTCCCCCTGGCGGTGGCGCTCGTCCTCGCGATCGGCGCGCTCGTGTTCTCCTCGAACGACCCGGTGCAGCGGGTGAAGAACGAGTGGTCTGCCTTCAAGGCCGCGGAGGACACCGGCCCCGAGACGCGCTTCCTGCGCGGCGGCGGTCGCCGCTACGACTACTGGCGCGTGTCGCTGAACGACCTCAGGAACCACCCCGTGAACGGCGTGGGCGCGGACAACTGGTCGCTCTCCTACTACCCCTCGCGACGGACCGACGCCGACACCCGCCAGCCGCACTCGCTGGTGTTCCAGACGGTCTCCGAGCTCGGGTCGGTGGGCCTGATGGGGCTGCTGGCGTTCGTCGGCGCCGTCGGGTGGGGCTTCCTCGCATTGTGCCGGCGCGAAGACGTGCTGCAGCGAATCGGGGTATTGGTGGCCTCCGGAGGGATCTTCCTCATGTGGCTCGCCCACACGAGCGTCGACTGGCTGCACGTGATCCCCGGCGTCACGGGCATGGCGATCGCGGCCGCCGCGGTGATCCTCTCCTCCTGGTCGCGCGAGCTCGCGGTCGGCCGCGGGGCAAGGGTGGCGCTCGGAGTGGGGGTCGCACTGTGTCTGGTCCTCGGCGCCGTGATCGCCGTGCGCCTCGCCGTCGCCGACAACCGCCGCGGCGGGGCGGAGGACGCACTCGCGAGCGGGGACGCGAGGGTGGCGCTTCGCCGCGCCAACGCCGCGCTCGGCCTGAATGGGGAGAGCCTCGAGACCCTCTATCTGCGAGCCGGGGCATATGCGCGCCTGAACGACTACGAGCACGCGCGGGCGGACCTGCTGCGGGCGATCGAGAAGGAGCCCGGCAACTTCCAGCCGTATGAGTTCCTTGGGGACGTGGAGCAGCGGCGCGGCAATGCCGCCGAGGCCCGCCGCCTGTACGGCAGGGCCCATGCCCTGAACCCCCGGGCGGCTTCGATCGCCGAGAAGCTAACCTCCCCCGACTCGTGAACGACCTGAACCACTCCCGCATCCTCGTGATCGGCGGCGCCGGCTTCATCGGCTCGCACATCATCGACCAGCTGACCCAGGAGGGAGTCCGCGAGATCGTGGTGCTCGACGACTTCGTGCGTGGCACCCGCGAGAATCTCGCGGAGGCGGTGAAGGACGAGCGCGTGACCCTCGTCGAGGGCTCGATGACCGACCGCGATCTGCTCGCCGAGCTGATGGAGGGCACCGACTACGTGTTCCTGCTCGCCGCGCTGTGGCTGTATGAGTGCGTGCACGAGCCGCGCAAGGCGATCGACGTGAACGTGGTGGGCACCTGGAACGTGATCGAGGCAGCGCATGCCGCGGGCGTCAAGAAGGTCGTCTACTCCTCCTCGGCATCGGTGTACGGCGACGCCGCCTTCACCCCGATGACCGAGGACCATCCCTTCAACAACCGCACGATGTACGGGGCGACGAAGATCGCCGGCGAGCAGTTCTTCCGTGCGGTCTACGAGCAGCACGGGATGCCCTACGTCGGCCTGCGCTACATGAACGTGTACGGGCCGCGGATGGACTACGAGGGCACCTACGTGAGCGTGATCATGAAGGTGCTCGACAAGATCCGCGACGGTGAGGCGCCCGTGATCTTCGGCGACGGCTCGCAGGCCTATGACTTCGTGCACGTGACCGACGTCGCGCGGGCGAACATCCTCGCGATGAAGAGCGACGCCGCCGACGTGAACCTGAACGTCGGGACCGGCGTAAAGACGACGATCAAGGAACTCGTGGACGCCCTGCTCGACATCACCGGCACCGATCTCGAGCCCGACTACCGCCCGCAGGAGCAGATGTTCGTGACCCACCGGGTCGGCTCCACCGAGCTTTCGACCGAGCTCACCGGCTTCGAGTGGTCGATCCCCTACCGCGAGGGGCTCGAGTCGGTGGTGGCGTGGCGTCACGAGCGCGAACAGGCCGCCGCGGGCTGACCGCCCGCGCGTGAGGGCCGCCTTCCTCCTACCGGACTGGTTTTTATTGTTCGGGGTAGAAGTCTTTCTATGTCAAGCCGATCGGATGGGAGCCGAAGTTGTGAAT
>JACCYP010000206.1 GCA_013696425.1 Thermoleophilaceae bacterium | reverse complement strand
CTTCAGTACAAGATGCTCGTCCAGGCGGGGTCCCCTCCCGCTTCGGTCGCCGGCGCCATAACGGCGGTGAACCTGCTCGTGTTCGCCGTCGTGCTCGCCCTCCCCGTGCTCGCGATCCCGACGTTCCTCGCCGGGTCCGTGGACGACAACCTTGTGAAGGCGACGCTCATCGGCGTCGGCGTGTTCGTCGCGATCACCGCCTTTGGCGCACTCTTCTTCACCACCGACGCCCCGCTCGTGGCGCTCGGCCGGGCCGTCCAGCGGGCGCGCAACCGCATGTTCCGCAGGCGCGCGCCGATCGAGGGCGTTTCCGAGGGCCTGCTGCGCGAGCGCGACCGTATCCTCGCCACGCTCGGGCCGCGCTGGAAGCGTGCACTGCTCGCCACGGTCGGGCGCTGGGCCTTCGACTACGGCACGCTGCTCGCGGCGCTCGCGGCGCTCGGCTCACATCCCCGCCCCGCGCTCGTGCTGCTGGCGTTCTGCGCCGCCCAGGTACTGGCGCAGATTCCGTTCACCCCCGGCGGGCTCGGCTTCGTGGAGGCCGGGATGACGGCGACGCTCGCGCTGGCGGGGGTCCCGGCGGGCACGGCGGTGCTGGCAACGTTCGGCTACCGCCTGTTCACCTATTGGCTGCCGCTGCCGGTCGGGCTCGCGGCGGCCGGCTTCCACCGCCGCCGCTTCCGACGCCAGCCTGACCCGACCCCGGCGTGACCACGACCATCACCTACGTCGGGCACGCCACGGTGCTGATCGAGATGGATGGCGTGAGCGTGCTCACCGACCCGGTGATGCGGCGGCGCTTCGCCCACATCCGCCGCCAGGCGCCGGACCCGGCCCCCTCCCCCGCCTCGACGCCGCGCTCGTCTCGCACCTGCACATGGACCACCTCGATCTCCCGTCGCTCAGCAGGCTCGGGCCGGACGTGCCGATCGTGGTGCCGACCGGCGCCGCGGCGTTCCTGTACAGGAAGGGCATTGAGAACGCACGGGATCTCGCCGTGGGTGAAGCGCTCCGGATAGGTGAGGTCGAGATCACGGCCACGCCCGCCGACCACGACGGTCACCGCATGCCCCGGGGCTTCGAGGCCGCCACTGTCGGCTACAGGATCGAGGGTTCCCAGAGCGTCTACTTCGCCGGCGACACGGACCTCTTCGACGAGATGGGCTCGATGACCGGCACCGACCTCGCGTTGATTCCCGTCTGGGGCTGGGAGCCCACGCTGGGCACCGGCCATCTCGACCCTCGGCGCGCGGCGGAGGCCGCCGCGCTCATCCGCCCCCGGGTGGCCGTGCCGATCCACTGGGGCACCTACTTCCCGGTCGGGCTCTCGCGTTGGCGCGGCCGTCTTCTGAGCGAGCCGCCGCACGACTTCGCCGCCGCGGTGGCTGAGTGTGCACCGGAGGTAGAGGTGCGCGTGCTCGAGCCGGGCGCGTCGACGGCCTTATCCAAGCCTTAGTCCACGCCATAGGCTGAGCGGGCATGAAGGAGCGAGAGCAAAGCGGCACCGAGGCGGCCAAGCGCAGAAGACTCTTCCAGCTGGCCGGCGGCATCGTCCTGGCGGCGATCGTCGCGGTGGTTCTCGTGGTCACGCTGGATGGCGAGGACAAGGACGATCGGCCAGCGCCCAAGGCCGGCCCCTTCCACGGCCTTCCCCAGGACGGCCCCACGCTCGGGGAGAAGGACGCACCCGTGACGCTCGTCGAGTTCGCCGACCTCCAGTGCCCGTTCTGCCGCGACTACGCGGTCGGCGTGCTCCCGGCGCTCGTCGACAAGTACGTGAAGACCGGGCGCGTCCGAATGGAGTTCCGCGTGATCGGAATCCTTGGCCCGGACTCCGAGCGCGCCGCGCTGTTCGCCGAGGCCGCCGGCCTACAGGACAAGCTCTGGCAGTTCACTGAGGCGTTCTTCGAGAACCAGGGCCAGGAGAACACGGGTTACGTGACCGACGACTTCCTGCGCAGGGTCGCGGGCGAGGTCCCGGGGCTCGACGTGGACAAGCTCTTCGACGACGCCGCCGGGGACGAGGCAAAGCGCCGCTCTGCGGCCGCCACTGCCCTCGCCGAACGCCGCGGCGTGAACGGGACGCCGGCGTTCTTCGCCGGACGCACCGGCACCGATCCCGCGCCGATCAACCCCACCGCACTCGAGGGCTCCGCCTTCGAGGAGCCGCTCGACCAGCTGCTCGGACAATGAGCGACCGCACCCTCGGCCCTACCTGACCTATCTCGAGCTGTGGGTGATCGACGCGATCTGCCCGTGGTGCGTGGTGAGCGCGGCGATCATGCTGGCGCTGCTTGCTGCGACGGGGGCGCGGTGGGTGAATTCCGCCGACTCATGATCCGCGCGAACGCGCCCGCGGTGATGAACATGAACGCGCTGTAGACGGCCGCGGGCACGGCCAGCTCGGTGTTCACCGAGGCCGCGACCGCTATTGCGACCGTGCTGTTGTGGACGCCGAGCTCCATCGCGATCGCCGTTGCCTGGCGGTCGTTCAGCCTGCTCAGGTGGGCGACGGTGAAGGACACGGTCATGGCGAGCACGTTGAGCGTGAGCGCGGCGAGGGCGACGTCTGTGAAGTTCTCCTTGATCATCTGGAACTCCGAGATCACCGCGCCTGCCACCACCACGACGAACACGCCCATGGTGATCCTCTTCATCAGCGGCAGCCGGCGGTCGGTGCCCTCGGGATCGCGCGAGCGCAGGTACATGCCGATCGAGAGAGGCACGATCGTGATCAGCACCACGCGAATGGCGACCGGCACGATGTCGATCTGGTCGCTCACGTCGGCGGCGTCGAAGAAGTCGGCGGCGAGGCCGAGGTAGATCGGGATGGTGATTACGGCCAACACGCTCGAGACGGCGGTCATCGTCACCGACAGGGCCACCTCCCCCTTGGCGAGGTGGGTGAGCAGGTTGGCCATCGCCCCGCCGGGCGAGGCTCCCAGGAGCACGAGCCCGACCGCGAACACCGCGCTCAGTCCGAACGCCTCCGCAGCGCCGAACGCGAGCAGCGGCGAGACCACCAGCAGGTTCACGAGTCCGATCGCCACGGCCCGCGGCACGGTGATCACACGGCGGAAGTCTTCGCGCGTGAGCGTGAGCCCGAGGCTCCCCATGATGATCGCCACCGCCAGGGGCAGCAGCGCGTCCGTGAACAGGTTCCCGTCCTCCATGCGCGCGCCAGCCTATGGGTAGGGCTTGTCCCCCGGCGCCAGCTCGTCCACGAACTTCGCGATCCGGCGCGCTCGCGTCTCGGGCTTCTTCGCCGTCTGGACCCGGCTCTCGTGGTTCAGCTGGAGCCAGCGCTCGAGGTGCTCGGGTGAGGAGAAGGTCAGCTCGGGCAGGTCGGGCTTCGTCACGGCGGGAACCTTGGCAAACCGCCCCGCTGTAGGGTCACGTCGCCGTGACCACCGTCCGCGACGCTTCCTTCGACCTCTTCCGCGAGCACGGGATGACGACCATCTTCGGCAACCCGGGCTCCACCGAGCTGCCGATGCTCGCCGAGTTCCCCGACGACTTCCGCTACGTGCTCGGGCTCCAGGAGGCCGTCGTGGTGGGGATGGCCGACGGCTTCGCGCAGGCCTCCGGCAAGACCACCCACGTGAACCTCCACACCGCGCCGGGCGTGGGCAACGCGATGGGCGCGATCTTCAACGCGCAGGCGAACAAGTCACCGCTGCTCGTGACCGCCGGCCAGCAGGTGCGCGCGCACATGACGATGCAGGCGAACCTCACCAACAAGGACGCCACGCGCGTGCCCCACCCGTTCGTGAAGTGGAGCTACGAGCCACCGCGCGCCGAGGATGTGCCCGCCGCCCTCGCGCGCGGGATCCACATGGCGGGCCTCTCCCCCACCGGGCCGGTGTTCCTCTCGCTCCCGATGGACGACTGGGGTGTCGAGGTGGACGACAGCGCCGTCAGGCACACGATCGCGCGCAGGGTGTACGGCCGCTCGGGCGCCGGGCCCGAGACCGTTCGCGAACTGGCGGAACGCCTGGACGCCGCCTCCAACCCGATGCTCGTGGCCGGCCCCGATCTCGACTCGGGCGGCGGTCGCGACGCCGCGGTGGCGCTCGCCGAGAAGCTGCGTCTGCCCGTGTGGGCCACCCCCGCTCCAGGTGGTGGGCGGATCGGGTTCCCCGAGGGGCATCCGAACTTCCGCGGCGTGGTGCCGCCCGCGATCGGCCCGGCTTCCGAGGCATTCCAGGGCCACGACCTCGTGCTCGTGGCCGGCTCGAGCGTGTTCCCGTACTACCCCTACATTCCCGGTGACCCGCTCCCCGACGGCACCGCGCTCGTGGCCATCACCAGCGACCCTGACGAGGCCGCCCGCGCGCCGATGGGCGACGCGATCGTGGCCGACCCGAAGCTGACGCTAGAGGCGCTCGTGGAGGCGGTCTCGGAGTCGGCCCGCGACCCGCTGGAGCCCGGCGAGCCCCCGCCCGAGCTCGAGGAGACCGACCCGCTGAATCCCTCGACTGTGCACCGCACGCTCGCCGACGTGCTCCCCGAGGAGGGCATCGTGGTGCTCGAATCGCCATCCAGCACGCTCGCGCTTCGCAACCAGCTGCGGATCTCCGGCAGCGGCGCCTACTTCTTCGGTGCCGGCGGCGGGCTCGGCTTCGGCCTGGCCGGCTCGATCGGCGTGCAGCTCGCCCAGCCCGACCGGCCGGTGGTGTGCGTGCTCGGCGAGGGCTCCGCGCAGTATGCGATCACCGGTCTCTGGAGCGCGGTGGCCTACGACGTGCCGGTGACCTTCCTCGTGCTGCGCAACTCCGAGTACGCGATCCTCAAATGGTTCGCCGACATCGAGCAGGCGCTCGGGGCCCCCGGCCTCGACCTGCCCGCCCTCGACACCGCCGCCATCGCCGCCGGCTACGGGGTTCCGACGCAGAAGGTCTCGGGGCGCGAGGAGCTGCGCCAGGCGCTCGCCGACGGCATCGGCGCATCCGGCCCCCGCCTGGTCGAGGTCGGGGTCGCGCCGGGTATGAGCCTGTTCTGATGCCCGCCGCAGCACCGGTCTCGGCGCCCGCGGCGGACATGGCGCCCGGCTGGCTCGCCGCAGGGACGCCCCAGCCCCTGCGAGCCGACCTCGAGTCGCTGCTCGGCAGCGACCGCGTGCTCACCCGCGCCATCGACCTGATCCGGTACGCCTCCGACGCCAGCACCTACCGGCTGCTGCCGAAGGCGGTGGTGATGGCCCACGACGAGCGCGACGTGGCGCAGGTGTTCGCATACGGGCGCCGCACCGGCACGCCGGTCACGCTGAGGGCCGGCGGGACGAGCCTGAACGGCCAGGGCCAGGGCGACGGCATCCTCGTGGACGTGCGCCGCCACTTTGCCGGCATACGCGTCGAGGACCAGGGCGCACGCGTGAAGGTGCGCCCCGGCACCGTGCTCGGGCACGTCAACCGCGCCCTCGTGAAACACGAACGCCGCGTGGGCCCCGATCCGGCATCGACCGACTTCGCGACCGTGGGCGGGGTGATCGCGAACAACTCGGGCGGCATGCGCTGCGGCGT
>JACCYP010000187.1 GCA_013696425.1 Thermoleophilaceae bacterium | reverse complement strand
GCCTCGCGTCGCTGCGCGTGCTGCGCGTGAGGCGCTAGGCACGCGAGGCGGGAGCGGGCCGCGGAGGACTCGAACCTGGGACCTACGGATTATGAGTGGCCGATTTGCAGGGGTGTTTGGGTCGGATAGGCTTAGGTACGGTCAGTTGCGTCGGGTTGGCTCGGGTCAGATTTGCCTAGTTGGGGACATGGTTCGGGACACGCTTTCTCAGCCCCAGAAGATCCCGGTCGGATCTGCGTCGATCTCCTTCAGCAGCGGCCCGACCTCCTTGGTCGGGCCGAGTTCGTCGTACTCCCACCAGCGGCCGTTGCTGTCGCTGCAGTAGAGCGACCAGGCGGCACGACCTTCGGCGTACCTGAGTTGCGCCACCTTCACCTCGCTCCATTCCGAACCGAAGTCCGGGTTCCACGGCGGCCGCCGCTCGGCGATCGTGATCGCGCGCCCACGTGCGGAGCACTCGATCCGCATCTGATCTCGGAGGCCCTCGGAAACTCGCGAGGCGCAGTACTCCTCCACCTGCCTCAGTGCACGCTCCGGAACAGCCACGGGTCAATTATCTCCCAGGTCGAGGCCGGCCGTGGTGGCGCCGGGTTGTCCGGTCGCTCGCCCATCCTTCATTCGTGCCTCGGATCAGCGAGTTCTACGGCATCGTCATCGCGATGTACTTCCGTGACCACAACCCTCCCCACCTGCACGCGCGGTATGGAGGGCAGGAGGCCAAGATCGCGATAGCAAGCGGCGAGCTGATCGAGGGCCAGCTCCCTCGCCGCGCCTATCGGCTCGTGCGCGAATGGACAGAGCTCCATCGGGAGGAGCTTGAGCTGAATTGGGAGCGGGCGAGATCCCGGACGCCGCTCGATACCATCGAGCCGCTGCCATGACCGTACGCACGGAGTTGATCCACGTCACCGAAGTCGAGGCCCTCGAAGGCTTCAGGTTGCGCCTTGCCTTCAGCGACGGGAGTGAGCGCGAGCTGGATCTCGAACCCGAGCTGTGGGGCCCGGTGTTCGAGCCACTGAAGGAGGATCCGAACCTCTTCCGCCAGGTGAAGGTCGATGCCGAACTGGGCACGATCGTCTGGCCCAACGGTGCGGACATGGCCCCGGAGTTCCTCCTCGGGTCGCACGACCCGGCGTAGCGGCGTAGGCGCGAGATCATCGAGACATGACGCGGCACGATCCCATGCTCCACGCCCTCGCCAACGCGTCCGAGGACGATGAGCCCTGGACCGAAGAGGACGAGGCCGCCGTCGCCGAGAGCCGTGCAGACTTTGCCGCCGGTCGCACGCTCTCCCATGCGGAGATCCTTCGCAAGTACGGATGACGTGGCGTGCCGGACGCCCACGGGTCTCATGACCCGTTTCGGGACACGCTTTGGGCCACGGTCTGAACGCCCGCGCAACGAAAGCTGGCCCTAGCAGGGAGTTCGCAGTGGGCCGGGGAGGACTCGAACCTCCGACCTACGGATTATGAGTCCGCTGCTCTAACCAGCTGAGCTACCGGCCCGCGCGCGGCGAGGGTATCCGCGCTGAGCAGCCTAAAGGTCCGCCCGTGTCGCCCGGCTTCGACTTCTCGAGTGGGAGCGGCAACCGGGTGGGCTCGCGCTTCGCCCTCGGCGGTGGTGAGCCTCCGCTCTACCGCAACTGGACGATCGCGTTCGTGCTCCCCGCGCCGGCGGTGTGGGAGACCTAGTACCGCTGCCTCAAGCTCAAGACGGGTACCACCAGTGGCCACGCCCACGACGTCGCGGCGTTCCTGCACAAGAGCGGTGGCCCAGTCCAGGTGTGGACCGGCCTCCTCTGCTTCAGAGACCGGGTGAAGTAAGGAACGGCTCTACGACGAGACCGACCGGATGATCCGGTCGGTCTCGTCGAAGTCGTAGGTCCAGATACCGGTCTGGTCGGCGAAGCTGCCGTCGGCGCGATGCAGCCGCGCGTCGCCTGAGACCACCACGCGGTTCTCGTCCGGAAGCTCCTCGATCTCGTTCGATCGCATCTCGAGCTTCGTGCCAGCCTCCACAAGACCGTGGAGATACTCCCGCGCCTCGGCCACGCCCCGGAGCTCCGTCTTGCGGTCGGTGGCGGGAATGAACACGCAGTCGGGATGCGAGTGCTCGAACAGCACTTCGAGACCGGCGACCGTGTCGGTACCCATGGCGGTCCAGATCTCGCGCACCTTGGCCAGGCGAGTCGACATCGCGTACAACTATGGCACCGCATGACGCCGCTCACCCAAGCCAAGGACCTCGCACTGCTGCCGCTTCGCCTCGCGCGGCAGGCGCCATCGCTCATCCGCTTCGTCGGCGGAGCCGTGATCGACGCGGTGAGCGGCTCGTCCGCCGAGCCCGCCTCGGCGCCCCCTCCGCGGGAGTCCGCACGCCCCGTTCCGCCGCGCGAGCCCGTCCGCTCCGAGGCTCCGGATCCGTCGCCGCCCACGGAGCCGGCTTCGGTGAACGGGACCGCCGCCTCAGCCGCCGAGGGCGACACGCTCGTCGCCGAGTCGCACGACCCCGGCGCCGAGCACGGCGCCGGCCCGGAGATCGATATCGAGGAGCCGTGGGAGGGCTACTCCGAGCTCGGCTCCCCGGAGATCATCGAACGGCTGGAATCGAGCGACGCCGCCACCGCCGCGGCCGTCCGCCTCTACGAGGCCGCCAACCGCGGCCGCCGTGCCGTGCTGGCCGCCGCAGACGGCGTGCTCGACCAACATGCCTGAGCGCACGCGTCGTCTCCGCGGATCGTCCGGCGGTCACGAGCTAGCGCTCGCGCCGGCTCAGCAGTAGCTCAGCTCACGAAGGCGGTCGGCTCACCAGGGCCGACCGCCGTGAGCGGAGCGCCGTCCTCATAAACCACGCCGCGGTGGAACACGCCGCAGTTGAACGGCAGCGCCACCTCGCAGGAGCGGTCGACGGCGATCACGCCGATCTCGCCCTCCATCGTGTCGTGCACCACCTTGTCGCACGCGTCATCGAGTGGCAGGCCCTTGTAGGCCACCAGGCGCGAAATGTCGTGGGCCGCGGCGGCGCGCATGATGGCCTCGCCCTCGCCGCTGGCGGACACGGCGCAGTGGGTGTCGGCCCAGGTGCCGGCGCCGATCACGGGGCAGTCGCCCACGCGCCCGGGCCGCTTGCCGCGGATGCCGCCGGTTGAGGTCGCGGCCGCGAGCGCGCCTGCGGCGTCGAGCGCCACGGCGCCGACCGTGTCACCCGCGACCTGCTTCCAGCTATCGGCCGGCTGGCCGGTCCTGTGGTAGTCGGCGTCGACGCGCTCGAGGCCGCGCTCGTCCGCGAACGCCTCGGCCCCGTCGCCGACGATGAACACGTGCCGGCCCTCCTCGAAGACCTCGCGCGCGAGCCGGATCGGATGGCGTACGCCGGTCACTGCCGCCACCGCACCCGCCTGTTTCGTGCGCCCGCACATGAGCGCGGCGTCGTGCTCGACCTCGCCGGGCTCGTTCAGCACGGCGCCACGTCCGGCGTTGAAGATCGGGTCGTCCTCAAGCGCCACCACCGCCGCCTGCACCGCGTCCACCGCGCTCCCGCCGCGGGCGAGGATCGTGTGCCCGGCGCGCAGCGCCTCAGCGAGCCCGCGGTGGAACCTCGGCTCGTCGAGTCCCTTCCTGGGCGTGCCGGCGCCGCCGTGGACGGCCAGCACGAAGTCGGCCATCAGCCCGCGCCGTCGACCTTCAGCCCGCCCTCGGGGTTCACGCCCACCATGCGCCTGCCGCGCAGGAGCTCGATCAGCTCGTCGCCCACCAGCTCGCGGCGCCAGCCTTTCAGCAGGCGCGATTCCGAGCTCTCCTCGCGGCCCCCGCGCACGTCGGAGACGAGTGTGGCGGTGTCGGACTGTGTGCCTATCACCTCGGGCGCGATCTTCTCGTCCATCGAGCGCTGGCGCACCAGCGCGCCGCACAGCGCCACGAGCGGCGCGTCGCGGCCGTCGCGGCGCGGCGGGCGGCTCACCTCCGG
>JACCYP010000182.1 GCA_013696425.1 Thermoleophilaceae bacterium | reverse complement strand
GGTCGCCGCCAAGCGATGCCGCGATGTGGCGCACCTCCTCGGGGGGCGCGCCCACGTTCAGGCCGATGCCCACCACCGCCCAGCCGTCCTGCGGGCGCCCCTCGATGAGGATCCCCGCGAGCTTTCGGCCCTCGCCGAGCCAGACGTCGTTCGGCCACTTGATGCGCGTCTCCGGCCCGGCGGCCTCGCACACGGCCACCGGCGCGGCGAGCGGAAGCAGCGCGAGCTCCACGTCGCGCACCACAACCGACATGAGCAGCGCGGCCCCCGGCTCCGCGACCCATGAGCGCCCCTGGCGCCCGCGCCCGGCAGTCTGCTCCGCGGCGGTCACGAGCGTGCCGTGCGGCGCGCCTGTGGCGGCGAGCTCGCGCGCGCGGGCGTTGGTCGAGTCCGTGAGGCGGTAGTGGAGGTGCGGGCTGCCGATCACCGCGACCCCGGCCGGTGTGCCGATTTGAGGTCGCGCCGCGACTCCAAGTTCGCGCAGCGTGCGCGCTCGGGTGGCCTCACGCCGGCCGCAGCACGAGCTCGTCGTCCTCGCGCAGGTCGAGCTCGCTCTCGGCGTTGCCGCGGTTGACGGCGATTGCAAGGCGCCGGTAGGCGTCCTCGTAGACGAGCAAAGCCCCGTCGGGCACGTCGGCGAACGTGCTCGCGAACACGGCCGTGTCGCGCCGCCCCGACGCGCGCTCGATGACCACGCTCGCGCCGAACGTGAGCCCGGTACCGGCGAGCTGGTCGTGGGCGACGTTCAGGGAGGCGTTGCCGTAGCGGTCGAGCCCGAGCACGTGCGCTACCACGCGGCCCTGCTCGATCACCGGCTCCGGCACCTCGATGCGCACCAGGTTGTCGGGATCGAGCGGCTCGCCGGCCTCGGAGATCGAGGCCCCCGCGGCGATGTGGGCGGTCACGGGGGCGAACAGGTCGCGCCCGTGGAAGGTGGCCGACACCGGCTCGAGCCGGTGGGGGGAGCGCGACACGTCGCTTGCCTCGATCGCGCCGCCGAGCGCCTCCCAGGCGAGCGAGAGCAGGCCGTTGTCGGGCCCGACGAGGATCCGCTCGTCGCCGGTGCGCACCGCCACGGCGCGGCGCTCGGTGCCCACCTGGGGATCGACCACCGCCATGTGCACTCCCACCGGCATGTACGGCAGCGCCTCGGCCAGCGCCAGCGCCCCCTGGCGCACCGCGTGACGCGGGATGCCGTGGGTGATGTCGATCAGGTCCGCGTCCGGCGCGATCCGCTTGATCACGCCGCGGCAGACGCCCGCGAAGTCGTCGTCGTGGCCGTAGTCGGTGAGCAGCGTGACGATCACTCGGCAACATCCTCCAGCAGGGCCTCGACCAGACCGTCCACGTCGTGCTGGGAGGCCTCCACGTCCACCGGCCAGCCCCGCTCGCGCAGCGTGGCGCTCGTGACCGGGCCGATCGACACCGTCCGCGCGCCCTCCGGGAGCTCGGGCAGGAACTTGACGGTCGAGGAGGAGGTGAAGGTCACGTAGTCGGCCGGCCCGACCTCGACCTCCTCCGCCACCGTGTCGTAGAGCGCCACGACGTCCACCTCGGCGCCCCGTTCGCGCAGGGCGTCGGGCAGGACGTCGCGGGCCTCGGCCGCCCGGGCGATCAGCACCCGCACGCCCTCCACCGGAACCGCCTCGAGCGACTCGACGAGCGCCTCGGCGATCGAGCGTTCGGGCACGACGTCGGCCTCGATGCCGCGCTCGCGCAGTGCCTGCGCGGTGCCCGGTCCGATGGCGGCCACGGTCGCCCCGGCGAACACGCGCGCGTCACGCACACCGTCCACGAGCAGCCCGGCGCCGTTCGGGCTCGTGACGCACACGAGGCCGTATCCGGACACGTCGGCCAGCTCGGCCGCGGGCGCTCGCGGCTCGATCCGGATGGCCGGCGCCTCCACCACCTCCGCGCCCAGGAGCTCGAGGCGCCGCGCGAGGCCGCTCAGCTGGGCCCGCGCGCGCGTGACCGCCACGCGCTTTCCGTGCAGGGGGCGCTGCTCGAACCAGGCGAGGCCTTCGCGCAGCGCGGCTACCGGCCCGACGATCGTCAGGGCGGGCGGCTTGAGCCGCGCGTCTGAGGCGCGTTCGGCGATGTCGGCCAGCGGGCCGGTCACGGTGCGCTGCGCCGGCAGCGTGCCCCGCTCGACCACGGCGGCGGGGTCGTCGGCTGGGCGCCCGGCGCCCACCAGCCGGTCGGCGATCAGCGGCAGGTTCTTCACGCCCATGTA
>JACCYP010000162.1 GCA_013696425.1 Thermoleophilaceae bacterium | reverse complement strand
ACACGCCAAGGTAGCGAGAGTTACGGCCGCGGCCCGCGGGCCTTGGGCCCGCCACCGCGCTCGTGCGCCACGAGCTCGTGCGCGCGACGCGCCCACGCGCACAGCAGCGGGCGGGTGTCGCGCGGGTCGATGATCTCCTCGACGCCGAAGCGCTCGGCGGTGCGGAAGGGCGAGCGCACCAGGTTCAAGCGTTCCTCGATCTCCGCGCGCAGCGCAACCGGGTCCTCGGCGGCCTCGAGCTCGCGCCGGTAGGCGGCCTCGATGCCGCCCTCCAGCGGCAGCGAGCCCCAGTCCCCCGAAGGCCACGCGTAGCGCAGGTTGAGCGCGGAGTGGTTGCCGTGCGCCGCGCCCGCCACCCCGTAGACCTTGCGCACGAGCACGGCCACGGTCGGCACGCTCGCCTGGTAGACGGCGGCCATCGCGCGGGCACCGCGGCGGATGGTGGCCTGCTTCTCGGCCTCGGTGCCGATCACGAAGCCGGGCTGGTCGACGAAGTTCACGAGCGGCAGGCGGAACTGGTCGCAGATGTCCACAAAGCGGCCGAGCTTGTCGGCGGCGTCGGCGTTCAGGCCGCCGCCGGCGAAGGCCGGATCGCTCGCGAGCACGCCCACCGGGCGCCCGCCGAGCCGGGCGAGCGCTGTGATCTCCGAGCGCCCGAACCGGGCGCCCATCTCGAACACCGAGCCGGTGTCGAACACGGCGTCGAGGATCGTCCGCGCCTTGTAGGTCTTGCGCCGCTCGCGCGGCACGATCGCGAGCAACTCCTCCTCCCGCCGGTCGGCGGGGTCGCTCGCGGCGGCGAGCGGCGGGGCCTCCCAGACACTTCCCGGCAGGTAGGAGAGAAAGCGCTTGACCTGGTCGAGGGCGTCGTCCTCGTCGGCCGCCACGTTGTCCACGGCGCCGGCCTTGGTCTGGGTGCGGGCGCCGCCGAGCTCCTCCTTGTCGGGCGACTCGCCCATCGAGGCCGCGACCACGGGCGGACCGGCCACGAACAGCTGCGCGGTGCCCTTCACGATCGCCGAGAAATGCGACTGCACCACACGCGCGGCGCCGAGCCCGGCCACCGGCCCGAGTGCGAGCGCTGCGACGGGCACGCGGCTCAGGTTCTCAACCGCCAGCTCCCAGCCGGGGATGAACGGAACGTAGGTGAAGCCCATGTCCTCGAGCGACTTCACGCTGCCCCCGCCCCCCGTGCCGTCCACGAGCCGCACGAGCGGTATCCGCAGATCGTGCGCGAGGCGCTCCGCGTAGACCATCTTCTCCCAGATGGCGGCGTCGGCGGCTCCGCCGCGGACGGTGAAGTCGTCGCCCTGGACCACCGCGCGGCGGCCTGCGATCCGGCCCTGGCCGATGACCATGTTCGCCGGCAGGAACTCCTCGAGCTCGCCGTCCTCGCCGTAGGTGCCCTTGCCGGCGATGCCGCCCGTCTCGTGGAAGGTGGCCTCGTCGAAGAGGCGCGCGATCCGCTCGCGCACCGTGAACCGCCCGGATGCGCGCTGGCGCTCCACGCGCTCCTCTCCGCCCATCTTCGCCGCGAACTCCTTGCGGCGGCGCAGTTCCTCGAGCTCTGGCTCCCAGCCCTCCATGGGGCTGGACCCTAGGCGATGGATCGTCTGCCGAGTCCGAGGCCGCGGGCTGCCACGACCCCCGGGGTCTAATCGTCCTTCTTCTTGCCCTTCGCCTTGCCGTTGCCGCTTCCGTCCCCGCCGGAGTCGCCGCCGGCGCGCGCCTTGTCGAGCTCCTTCTGCACGACCTCGCGCTGGGAGTCGTACTGCAGGCGCTCCTCGAGCACCGGGATGGCCTCCTCCGAGCGCCCGGCGCCGTTCAGCGCGACCCCCAGCTCGTAGAGCGTGAAGTAGTAGAACGGGTCGTCGCTGCCCTTCAGCGCGTCGCGAGCCTGCTCCAGCTTCGGAATCGCCTGCTCGAACTTCCCCTGCTGGTTGAGGGCGCGCGCCTCCTGCTGGAGCTTTTGGGCTTCGGCGGCGCTCACCTTTTCGGTCGCGGGAGCGGGAGCCCGTGCCTCGGGCAGCTGTTCCTCCGTCTGGCTGCGCGTGGGCTCCTCCGTCGAGGACGTCCCGTCGCTGCTCGCGCTCTCCTTCTCGCCTCCGCCACCGCCCGCGAGCAGCGCGACGGCGGCGATCGCGAGCGCAGCCACCAGCACGGCGGCCATCGCGAGGGGTGCCCGGCTGCGCGAAGGCGTGTGATCGATCCGCCGGGTCGCTTCCGTCGGCGGCGAGGTGGCCACGCGCGTGGGCTCCGTGCGCTCTTCGAACACGGCGTCGAGCTCGCGTGAGAGCTCGGTGGCCGAGGCCGGGCGCGCGGCCGGGTCGCGGGCCATGCCGCGCTTGAGCACCGCAGCCGCCCCGCTCGGGGCCTCAGGCCATTCGTCGCGCAGGTCCGGCGGAGCGTCGTTTGCGACCTTGTGCGCGATCTCGATCGCCGAGCGGCCGGCGCGTGCTTTCTGCCCTGAGAGCGCCTCGAAGGCGATCGCGGACAGTGCGTAGGTGTCTACCGCGGCGCCGGTTGTCTCACCGGCAAGCTGCTCGGGCGCCATGTAGGCGGGCGTGCCGAGCACGGTGCCGGTGCGCGTGATGCGGGTGCCGTCGGAGATCGTGGCGATGCCGAGGTCGGTGAGCTTCGCCTCGTCGGTGCCGAACGGAATCATCACGTTGGCCGGCTTCACGTCGCGGTGGACCACGCCGGCCTGGTGGACGTGGTCGAGGCCCGTCGCGATGTCACGGACGATGCTGAGCGCGCGCTTCGTTGGCATGCGCCCGCTGCGCAGGGCGTCCGCGAGCGTGGCGCCATCGACGAACTCCATGACGATCAGCACACCCTCGTCGTCGGTGACCGTGTCGTAGATGGTCACCACGTTTGGGTGGTTCAGCGAGGCGCCCAGGCGGGCCTCCCGCGCGAAACGGCGCGCGGTGTCCTCCGGGGAATCGGTGTGGAGGCGCTTGACGGCCACCTCGCGGCCCAGGGTCTGGTCCTCGGCGAGCAGCACGACTGCCATGCCGCCCCTGCCAAGGCGCCTGATCACGCGATAGCGGCCTGCCAGCACCTGACCTTCAGTGCTCACAGCCACGTCCCCGGTCTACCCGAACAGGGACGTGGCTGAAACAGGTCAGACCCTCTGGATCAGCGTGCCGGTGCCGATTCCGCCACCGCAGCACATGGTCACGAGGCCGGTCTCCTTGTCGGAGCGCTCCATCTCGTGCAGCAGGGTGGTGAGCAGCCGCGCGCCGGTCGAGCCGAGCGGGTGGCCGAGGGCGATCGCGCCGCCGTTCACGTTCACGCGATCCATGTCCGGGTCGAGCTCACGGCGCCAGGCCGCGACCACCGAGGCGAAGGCCTCGTTGATCTCGACGAGGTCGATGTCGTCCATCTTCATCCCGTTGCGCTCGAGGATCTTCTGGGTCGCGGGTATCGGGCCGGTGAGCATGATCACCGGGTCGACGCCCACGGCCACCTGGTCCACGATCCGCGCGCGCGGGGTGACGCCGAGCGCCTCCGCCTTCTCACGCGTCATCACCAGCACCGCGGCCGCGCCATCGGAGATCTGCGAGGAGTTGCCGGCGGTGATCGTGCCGTTCTCCTTGAAGACCGTCTTCAGCTGCGAGAGCGCCTCGAGGTTCGTGTCCGGGCGGATGCCCTGGTCGGTCGTGAAGGTGTCGCCGTTCACCTGGAAGGGAATCGTTTCCCGCTCGAAGCGGCCCTCCTCGGTGGCCTGGGCCGCCTTCTGCTGCGAGGCCACTCCGAGCTCGTCGAGCTCTGAGCGCGGGATCTCCCACTGCTCGGCGATCATCTCGGCGCTGATGCCCTGGGGCACCAGGTTGTACTTCTCCATCAGCTCCGGCGAGAACGCCGCACCGTGCTCCTGCATCACCGACATGCCGTCGGCGAAGGAGATGTGGCCCATGTGCTCGACGCCCGAGCCGATGGCGACGTCGTGCACGCCGCTCGACACGAGCGCGGCCGCGAAGTTCACGGCCTGCTGCGCCGAGCCGCACTGGCGGTCGATCGTGGTGGCGGGCGTCTCGAGCGGAAGCCCGGCCTCAAGCCAGGCGTTGCGGCCGATGTTCATGCCCTGCTCGCCGAACTGCTGGACACAGCCCGTCACGACATCCTCGACCTCGCCGGCGTCGATTCCGGAGCGGTCGATCAGCTCGCTGTAGGTCTTCGAGAGCAGGTTGCTCGCGTGGGTGTCCTTGTAATAGCCCTTCTCCGCGTGTCCGCGCCCGATGGGGGTCCGGACCGCCTCGACGATCACGACCTCTCGGCCGCCGTCGCTGTGCATGGTCATTCCGTTCTGCCTCCGATGAAGTTCTGCTGGGATTGACTGGCGGGTCAACCAAGGAGTGTAGGGTGCCGCCGCTATGGCTGAGCGGCTGGGAATCCTCGGTACCGGAGCGATCGCGCTCGGCCTGGCGCGGGTCGCAGAAGATGCCGTGGTGTGGGCGCGCTCCGCCGATTCCGCCGCGCGCGCCGAGGCTGAGGCCGAGGCCGCCACCGTGGTGACCGATCTGGATGCGCTGCGGGATTGCACCTACGTGGTCGAAGCCGTGGTGGAGAACCTGGAGGTGAAGGGCGACCTGCTCGGCCGCCTCTCCCTGGATGAGTCGGCGATCGTCGCCAGCACCACGTCCTCGCTCGGCGTCGCGGAGCTTGCGCTCGCCTCAGGGCGCCCGGATCGCTTCGCCGCCCTCCACGTGTTCAACCCCGTGGAGAAGATGGACTTGGTCGAGATTGCGTTCCCGGACTCGGCCTCCGACGACACGCGCGAGCGCTCGCTCGAGCTCGCCCGCGCCCTCGGCAAGACTCCGGTTGAGGTGCCCGACTGGCCCGGGTTCGTGGTCAATCGCCTGCTCTTCCCGTTCCTCTTCGAGGCCGTCCGCCTGGCCGAGCACGACGGGCTCGAGCACGAGGCGGTCGACCAGTGCATGAAGCTCGGCGCGGCGCACCCGATGGGCCCATTCCGGCTGCTCGACTTCGTGGGCATCGACGTCGCGGTCGCCATCGGCGAGTCGCTCGACGTCGAGGTGCCCGACGTGCTCCGCGCGATGGTCGACGCGGGCAAGCTCGGCCGCAAGAGCGGCGCCGGCTTCTACGACTACGACTACGACTAGGCGGCTTCGTCGAGGCGCAAATGCCCGCCCGCGGCGAGATCCCACACCACATCGGCCTCGCCGATGCCCTGGGCGGCTGCGAGGCGCTGCACCTCGGCCCACGGTAGCTCGGCGTCGGGGAGGTCGTCCCAGCGGGCGAGCTCCAGGGCCTGGAGTGCTCCTGAGAGCGAGGGCCCAACCTCGCCCTGGGCCTTCAGCAAGGCCCTGATGGCATCGCGCTGAGCGTCGGTGAGGCGAGTGACCCACATAACAACTGCCTAGCGAAGCTAGTCCTGGGGGCGGACGGACTCCTCGTCTGCATCGGCGTCGGTGGCCGAGTCCCCGGGCGGGGCAATCGTGTCGCCGCGCCTGCCGCCGCGGGAGCTCGGCTCGTGGTCGCGGATCCGCACCGCCTCGATCCGGTTCTCGCGCACGCTCTCGACGCGCAGCGAGTAGCCGTTCTCCCGCACCATGTCGCCGCGCTTGGGCAGCCGGCCGAGCTCATTGAAGACGAAGCCGCCGACCGAGTTGTAGGCGTCCGAGTCGGCCTCGAGATCGATGCCGTAGTCGGCGAGATCGGTGATCGCCACGTGGCCGCGCACGAACCAGTCGCCGTTCGCGAGCTTGCGCACCGAGCCGGCCGCCTCGTCGGTCTCGTCGGCGATCTCGCCCACGATCTCCTCGATGATGTCCTCGACGGTCACCACGCCCGCGGTGCGCCCGTACTCGTCCACCACGACGGCCATCGAAGCGCGCTCGCGCTGGAGGTCGGCCAGCAGGTCGTCGAGCGGCTTGGTCTCGGGCACGATGAACGCGTCCTTCACGACCGATTCGATCGAGGCGCCGTTGCCCTCGCGCATGAGCAGCCGCGCGAGCGAGTTGTTGTGCACGGTGCCCTTGATGCGGTCGGTGTTCTCGTCCTCGGTCACGAGCAGGCGTGTGTGGCCGGAGTCGACGCACTTGCGCAGCGCCGCCTCCACACTCTCGGCCACGTCGACGGTGACCACCGCCGGGATCGGCGTCATCACCTGGCGCGCCTCCTGCTCGTGCAGGTGGAACACCCCGGAGAGCATTCCCGCCTCCCCCGGGTCGAGCTTGCCCCCGGTCACGCTCTTGGCGATCACGAGCTTCAGGTCCTCGGAGTTCGACGCCTCCTCGAACTCGGCCTTCGGATTCACGCCGAGGCCGCGCAGCATCCAGTTGGAGGCGCCGTTCAGCAGGGCGATCAGCGGCTGGGCGCCGACGAAGAACCACTGCAGCGGCCGCGCCGCCCACTTGGACACCTTCTCCGCGTGGACGATCGAGTAGATCTTCGGGACCTGCTCGCCGAGAGTGATGTGCAGCGCCGTCGAGATCAGGTACGCGAGCAGGACCGCGATCACCACAGCCACCCCGTGGCTGACCACCGAGCCGAGCGGCTCCTCGAGCAACCCGGCGATCGCGCGCTCGCCGAGGAAGCCGATGCCGATCGAGGTGAGTGTGATGCCGACCTGGCAGGCGGCCAGGTACTCGTCGATGCGCTCCATCTGCTTGAGCGCGAGCGTCGCGCCCTTGCTCTCCTCCTCGCCCTCCAGCCGCGAACGGCGCGCACGCACGAGCGCGAACTCGGCTGCCACGAAGAAGCCGTTCAGGGCTACCAGCGCCAGGACGGCCAGGATGAAGAGCAGGGCGGTCATGCGAGAGGGCCTATTCGGCCCCCGCGCCTACTTCGCGGTTCGTCGTCTTCGGCCATCGGCGAGGTCGAGAAGGTATCAGCACCCTCCGAAGGCGCCTCAGGCCAGCGCGTCGATCTTCCCGGCCAGCACGAAGTCGTTCTCGGTGAGCCCGCCCTCGGAATGGCTCGTGAGCGACACCGTCACGGTCTTCCACGAGATCTCGATGTCCGGGTGGTGGTTCATCTCCTCGGCAACGGGCGTGATCGCGTTGAGGAACTCGACCGAGCCCTTGAAGTCGCCGCGGTCGAAATCCCTGCGGATCACGGTTCCGTCGAGCTCCCAGCCGTCGAGCCCGTCGAGCCGCTCGCGGATCTCAGCATCGTCCATAGTCCCCTCCATGCGGATTGCCAGCCTTGTCCCGTCGTCCACCGAGATGCTGTTCGCACTCGGGCTGGGCGACGACGTGGTCGGTGTGACACACGAGTGCGATCATCCCGAAGGCGCGCAGGAGCTGCCCCACTTGACCCGCAGCCTGATCCCCGAGGGCCTCTCCGCGTCCGAGATCGACGCCGCCGTGCGTGAGCGGACGACGAAGGGCGAGGCGATCTACGAGCTCGACGCGGAGCTGCTGCGTGAGCTCGCGCCGGAGCTGATCGTGACCCAGGAGCTGTGCGAAGTGTGCGCCGTCTCGGTGGACGACGTGCGGGCCGTGGCGAAGGACCTGCCCACCGAGCCGGAGCTGATCTCGCTCGACCCGACGACGCTCGGGGAGGTGCTGGCCGACGTGCCCCGGCTGGCCACCGCCGCCCGGGCATCGGAGGCGGGTGAGGCGTTGATCGAGGAGTCCGCCGCGCGCATCGACGCGGTGAGCGCCGCGGTCGAGGACGCGCAGCGCCCGCGGGTGGCCGCGCTCGAATGGCTCGACCCCGTGTTCATCGGCGGCCACTGGGTGCCGCAGCTGATCGACCTCGCGGGCGGCGAGGACCCGCTCGGCCTCACCGGCGAGAAGTCGCGCACCGCCTCGTGGGACGAGGTCGCGGCGGCGCAGCCCGAGGTGGTGGTTGCGATGCCGTGCGGATACGGGACCCAGCGTTCGGCACAGGAGGCGGGCGAGTACGGGGAGAGCATCGCCGCCCTCGGCGCGGAGCGGGTATACGCGGTCGACGCGTCGGGCTTCTTCTCGCGCCCGGGCCCGAGGCTCATCGATGGTCTCGAGCTGCTCGCGCATCTGCTCCACCCCGACCGGGTGCCCGCACCGCCGCCCGGCCGGATGATTCAGGTCGCCTGATGGCCCGCGAGGCGCACACGATCGCGATCGACGCCGGGCCCGCGGAGTGCTTCGAGGCGCTCATCGACTACGAGTCGATGGAGGAGTGGCAGTCCTCGGTGAAGCGCGTGGAGGTACTCGAGCGCGACGCCGAGGGCCGCGGCGCAACGGTGGCCTGGGAGCTCGACGCGAAGGTGAAGCGGATCTCCTACACGCTCGCCTACGAGTACGACCCACCCAGCCGAATCGTCGTTGGCTTCGTGGAGGGCGACGTGAAGGACCTCCACGGCACCTACGACTTCGAGGGCCCCGCTGCGGGCCCGACCGAGGTCACCTTCGAGCTCGACATCG
Source organism: Thermoleophilaceae bacterium (assembly GCA_013696425.1). GTDB lineage: Bacteria > Actinomycetota > Thermoleophilia > Solirubrobacterales > Thermoleophilaceae > JACCYP01. The sequence goes on along the minus strand of JACCYP010000162.1, from coordinate 647 downwards.
AGCCCGGCATGTGGGTGCCGGGGCCCGTGAAGAAGATCCTCAAGAACGAGGTGATGGCGCGCTCGCTGAAGGACCTGAAGAAGCGCGTAGAGAGCGCCTAGCGCTTCTTGGCCTTCGACTTCTTGCGCTTGCGCCGCTTCTTCTTCGGCTTGCACCCGGCCACGCCCACCACGCCGGAGGCCTTGCGCCGCCCCGCCTTCCAGCCATCCTGGGGCACGAGCCGCCCGCCCGCGGCCGCCGCGCGCATCTCCCCACGCCGCGGGGCCTTGGAGTGCAGCTCGCCGGTCGCGGCGTCGCCCGCCACGCTCAGCGACGCGCGGTAGAACCCCGCGCTGCGCCCCTCGTCGTCCTCTGTGGCGCGCACCCGCAGGATGTCCGCCGAGTGCGTGAAGCCGGTCTCGGTGGTCTCGAACGCGAGCGCGCCGGTGAAGCTCACGGCGCCGTCCTCGGAGAAGCTCTTCAGCTCGGCGGAGAACTTCCCCTTTCCGAGCGTGCCCGACGCCTTGAAGGTCGCTGTCCCGCCGAAGCGGTCGGTGACGGTGCGCTCGATCGCCGGCAGGTCCTCGACCGGCCGCTGGGGCGAGAGCAGCGGCACGGTGCCGCCCGGGCGCTGGCGCAGGGCGAGCGGCGATGCAGTGGGCGGGATC
>JACCYP010000150.1 GCA_013696425.1 Thermoleophilaceae bacterium | reverse complement strand
GGCTCGTGCATCGCGACGTGAAGCCCCAGAACGTGCTCATCGACCTCGACGGCTGCGCGAAGGTGACCGACTTCGGCATCGCGCGCTCCCTCGAGCAGCACGGGCTGACCGCCACCGGCCGCGTGCTCGGGACCACCGACTACGTGGCGCCGGAGCAGGCCCTCGGCCACGACGTGACCGAGTGCTCGGACATCTACGCGCTCGGCGTGGTGCTCTACGAGATGCTCACCGGCATCGTCCCCTTCACGGGCGACTCGCAGGTGGCGGTGGCCATGAAGCACGTACGCGACCCTCTTCCAGACGTCCAGGGACAGCGCCCCGAGGTGTCGGCGACGGTGGCCGCCATCGTCGAGCGCGCGACCGCCAAGGAGACCGACAACCGCTACGCGACCGTGGCCGAGATGGTGCAGGATCTCGAGGGCGCGCTGGCCATCGAGACGTCGCGCTCCGGCGCCACCCACGGCGAGGCCACCACGGTGCTGCGCTCGCTCTCCGGCGACACCGCCGGCTTCGTGCCCCTGCGGCTTCGCAACCCACGGCGGCTGATCGCCCTCGGGCTGATCGCGACGGTCATCACCGCCGGCGTGCTGATCTTCCTCGCCTCGCGCAGCGAGCGCGGCTCCACCGGCAATACGCCGGTCGCGAAGGGCCCGGATGCGCCGCGCAAGGTCCTGCTCGCCGCGACCGGCGCAGGCGCGTTCGATCCCCCGCCCGGCGACGGCAAGGAGCACGACGAGGCGGTGAAGCTCGCCTTCGACGGCAACCGCGCCACCCAGTGGGACACCGAGAGCTACCAGGGCGGCACGCTCAACAACAAGCCCGGGGTCGGCTTCTACGTGAAGCCGCGCGCACCGGTGGCCGCGCGCGAGATGCGCTTCGTGACCTCGACTCCCGGCTTCGATGCCGAGGTGTACGCGGCGAACGAGGTCCCCGAGGATCTGAAGGGGTGGACGCAGGTCGGAAGCGTGACCGACGCCGGACAGACCGAGACCGTGGCGCTCGACACCGCCGGCCAGGAGTTCCGCTACTACCTGCTGTGGATCACCGCCCTGCCAGAGGGCGAGGAACGCGTCGGGATCTCCGAGGTCTCGCTGCTCGGTTAGACGCGCCGGAGCGGGAAGGCCTTCAACAGCCCGGAGATCAGTAGCGGTACTTCTTCTCGGCCTCTGCGCGCTCGAGCGCGAAGCCGACGAGGCGGTCGAGCAGTTCCGGATACGGCACCCCGCTCGCCTCCCACAGCTTCGGGAACACGCTCGTCGGCGTGAAGCCGGGCATCGTGTTCAGCTCGTTCACCAGTACCTCGTCGCCCTCCACGAAGAAGTCGACACGTGCGAGCCCCGAGCAGCCGGCCTCGCGGAACACGGTGGCGGCGAGCTCGCGCACGCGCTCGGCCACCTGCGGCTCGATCTGAGCGGGCACCACGAGCTCCATGCCGCCGGGCTCGTATTTGGCGTCGTGGTCATACCAGTCGGCCTTGATCGCGATCTCGCCGGGCACCGACACCTCCACCTCGGCGTGGCCGATCACACCGCACTCCACCTCGAGACCGTCAGAGGCGCCCTCGATGACTGCGATCGGATCGTGCTTCCACGCTTCGCGCACCGCCGCCTCGAGCTCCTCGGGCGTGGTGGCCTTGGCGATGCCGACCGACGAGCCCTGCTGTGCCGGCTTCACGAACACCGGCAGCTCCGGCGCGGCCACCGGCCACTCTCCGTCGCGCGCCACCGCGTAGGGCACCTGGGGGACCGAGCCCGCCATGAAGCGCTTGAAGGCAGCCTTGTCGAGGCACAGCGCCGAGGCCAGGACGCCGGCGCCCACATAGGGAATGCCGAGCGTCTGGAGCAGGCCCTGGACCGTACCGTCCTCGCCGAAGGGGCCGTGCATCGCCGGGAAGACGACGTCGGCGCCGCGGAGCTTCTCGGGCGCGAGCGACCAGAGCCCGTCGCGGCGGATACGGACGTCGAGCACGTCGTGGCCGGCCTCGGCGAGGCCGCCGCGGACCGTTTCCGCGGAGGCCAGGGAGATGTCGTGCTCGCTCGAGCGCCCCCCGCCGAGGACGGCGACCCGCACTACGGGATCTCCGGCTCGACCGGATCCGACGAGGTATCGAGCGCGCCGACGAAGATCGTGACCGTGGCGCCCTTCGTGCGCTCCTGGCCGCTCGCCGGGCGCTGCTCGATCACGACGCCGTCCTCGGCCTCGTCAAACGTGCTGCGTTCGATCACCCGGACCTTGAAGCCCGCCCCGCTCAGCTGGCTGCGTGCCCGGTCCTCCTCGATGCCCTCGACGTCGGGCACGTCCACGGGCTGCTCGCCCTTCGAGACGGTGATGGTCACGCGCGAGCCCTTGTCGATCTTCTCGCCGGCCGCCGGATCCTGTGCGATCACGGTGCCCTCCGGCTGGTCGGAGTCCATCTCCTTGCGCGCCACGAGCAGGCCCTCGTCCCCGAGCTGGGACTCGGCGGAGCCCTCGGTGACCCCGACCACGTCGGGCACGGTCACCTGCGGCGGCCCACTGGACACGTAGAAGACGACCCGCGAACCGACGGGTGCCTCCTGCCCGGCGCGCGGGGTGGTGTAGATCACCTCGCCCCTCTTGCGGTCGGTGGAGGATCTGTCGTCGCCGCGTTCGACCGTGAATCCCGCCTTGATCAGCTCACGTTCAGCCTCGCGCGCGCTCTGGCCGGAGACGCGCGGGATGGTGCGCGCTTCGGGCCCACTGGACACCGACACGTTCACCTTCGCGCCCTTGTCCGCGTCCTCGCCGGCGGCGGGGTCGGTGGAGATCACCTGGCCCGCCGGCACCGCGCGGTCGGCCGCCCTGGTGACGGCCACCTCGAAGCCGGCCTTCTCGAGCGTCACGCGCGCGGCGGCCTCGGGCTGGCGGACGACGTTCGGTACCTCGGCGGTGTCCGGGCGCGTGAGCGCATAGGCGAGGCCGAGCGCGCCGAGGATCAGGATCACGGGAATCAGCCACATAAAACGCCGGCGCTTCTTCGGCGCGACTTCCTCCACAGCCTCCTCGGGCGGGAACGCGGCCCCCCACACCGCCGTGTTCTCCCCCACTTCGTGTCCTTCGGCGATTGCATTGCGGGCCTCCAGCAGCGCGGCGGTGAACTCGTCTGCGTCACCGAATCGCTGCGCCGGATCCTTGGCGAGCGCGCGCGCGATCACCGCCTCGAGCGAAGGGTTCACGTCCGGGCGCGCATCGCGGATCGGCGGCGGCGGATCGTTCATGTGGTGGAGCGCGATCGACACGGCCGTGTCACCGGTGAACGGCAGCCGGCCGGCCACCATCTCGTAGAGCATCACGCCGATCGAGTAGAGGTCCGAGGCGGCGGTCACGGCGTGGCCCTGGGCCTGCTCCGGCGAGAGGTACTGCGCCGTGCCCATGATCGACCCGGTCTCGGTCATCTCTGACGCTCCCGCGCGAGCTATGCCGAAGTCGGTGACCTTCACCCCATCGGCGGAGTCGAGCATCACGTTGTGGGGCTTGAAGTCCCGGTGGATCACGCCGCGGCGGTGCGCGAAGGCGGCGGCCTGGAGCACCTGCAGCGCGATGTCGATCGCGCGCGTCTGGTCGAGCGGCCCGTCCTGGGAGAGCACGTCCTTGAGGGTGCGCCCGTCGAGGTACTCCATCGCGATGTAGTAGGTCCCATCGTGGTCCCCGCGGTCGAAGACGTTCACCACGTTCGGGTGCTGGAGGCCCGCGGCGGACGAGGCCTCGCGGCGGAATCGCTCGACGAACTCCGAGTCCTGGGCGAAGCGGCGGTGGAGCACCTTGAGCGCCACCTGGCGGCCGAGGTGGGAATCCTCGGCGAGGTACACGTCGGCCATCCCGCCCGATCCGATCCGGTTCAGGATCCTGTAGCGCCCGTCGATCTCGGTGCCGGTGTCGACCTCGGGGGTCATCCGCCGCCCCGCCCCAGGAGCGTCGTGAGCACCTGCTTGGCGAGCGGCGCGGCCTCCTCGCCGCCGGTGCCCTGCGTGCGCTCGATCGTGACGGCGATCGCGTACTTCGGCTTCGCGACCGGGGCGAAGGCGATGAACCACGCCTGGTTTGAATCACCGCGCTCCGCCGTACCGGTCTTGCCGGCCACCTTGATGCCCTCGAGCGCGGCCGCGGTGCCCGATCCCTCGTCGACCACGCGGGTCATCATCTCGGTCACGTCCCTCGACGTGGAGCTCTTCATCACGCGTTCGTCCCGGGTGGGCTTGATCCGCTCGGCCAACCGGCCGTCGGGCCGCGTGATCCGCTCCACCAGGCGCGGCTCCATCAGCACGCCGTCGTTTGCCACCGCCGAGGCGACCATCGCCATCTGCAGCGGCGTCACGTTCAGGCGCTCCTGGCCGATCGCCACGCGTGCGACGTCGATCGGGTCGTCCTCGTCGAGGAGGTTCCCCGTGCGCGGGTTGTAGACGCCGCTCGGGCGCATCTGGGAACGCGGGTAGTCCATCGGCGGATCGGCGTTGAACCCGAACCGGTCCATGTACTCGTACATCGTCTCCTTGCCGACGCGCTCGCCGACGCGCCCCCACACCGTGTTCACGGAGTTGGTGAGCGCCTCGGTGAGGTCGATCGGGCCGAACTGGGAGTTGCCGAAGTTGTTGAGCGGCGTGCCGCTGAAAGTCTGCGGCGACTTGCCGTTCAGCACCGAGGTCTTTTCGAACTCACCCGAGTCGATGGCCGCCACCGCGGTCACCACCTTCATGGTCGAGCCCGGCGGGTAGCCGGCCTGGGTGACCCGGTTCAGGAGCGGCGAGTCGGTCTCGCGGTTGAGCTTTGCGAAATCCTCGGGAATCCGGTTCGGGTCGTACTTGGGCACGCTCGCCATCACCGGCACGCGGCCGGTGGCGGGCTCCATCACGACGATCGCACCCTTGCGGCCCGCCAGCGCCTGGAAGGCCGAGCGCTGGCCGGCGGGATCGAGCGTGGTGCGGAGGTTCTCGCCCTCCTGGTCGGCGCCGACGATGGCGTCGATCAACGAGGCGAACTCGTTCTGCTCTCCGATCAGCTGGTCGTTGTAGAACTTCTCGAGCCCCGCCTGGTCCTGGGTCACGAACGAGTAGCCGACCGCGTGGCCGAACAGCGGGCCGTCGGGATACTCGCGCACGTAGCGCACCGACTCGTCGCGACCGATGCGGTCGTTCACGGCCAGCTTCTTGCCGTCGCGGGCGGTGATGATGCCGCGCGGGATCTGCTGGTCCTCGAGCAGCTGGCGGCGGTTTGCGGTGTTCTCGCGCAGCGAGTCGGCCTCGAACACGGTCCAGCGCGACGTGAACGCCACGAGCAGTCCGAAGAGCACCACGAACAGCACGAACAGGCGCGTGATGGCGACGTTCATACGAGCCCGCCCTGTACGTCACCGCGGTCGCGGCGCGCGCGGTCGGACACAATCAGGATCAGCGCCAGGAGGACGAAGTTCGCGAGGATCGAACTGCCTCCCGCCGAGATGAAGGGCAAGGTGACGCCCGTTAGCGGAATGACCCGCGTGACCCCTCCGACAATCACGAATACCTGCAGGCAGAACACGGATGTGAGACCGGCGGCGAGCAGCTTCGAGAAGCCGTCGGTGGCGTCGATCGCGGCGCGGAATCCCCGCCAGGCGAACATGAGGTAGATGAGGATCACGCCGGTGGCCCCGAACAGGCCCAGCTCGTCCGTGATCACCGCGTAGATCAGGTCGGTCTCCGCGGCCGGGAGCAGCGGTCCACCTCCGGGGACCTTGATGAGGGCGTTGCCGAACCCCTGCCCGAACAGGCCGCCGTCGGCCTGCGCGAACAGCGACTGGGCTATCTGGAAACCCTGGCAGTCCACGTACTTCTCAGTCGTACCTGTGCCCGGGCACAGCACCCGCTCGGTGCTGAAGGGGTCGAGCCAGGTCTGCACGCGGTCCTCGACGTGGCCGACGTTGCTCGCGAAGAACGCCGCGCCGCCGAAGAACATCACGAGGCCCACGAGCACGAGCGAGATCCGCGAGGTGGCCACGTAGAGCACGGCGAGGAAGCCGCCGAAGAACATCAGCGAGCTGCCGAGGTCGCGGATGAACACGAGCATCAGCATCGACGCGCCCCAGATCACCAGCAGCGGGCCCATGTGCTTCAGCGAGATCTGCGGGATCCGGCCTCGGACGAGCACGTCGCGCGTGTCGTTCAGGTAGCTCGCCAGGAAGACGACGATCGCGATCTTCGCGAACTCGGCCGGCTGGAACTGGATGAAGCCGAGGTTGATGGCGAGGAAGGCGCCGTTCACCTGCGCGCCGATCCCGGGCATTCGCGGGAGCACGAGCAGACCGATCCCGATCGCGGCGATCGTGTACCGGTAGCGCTCGAGCGCGCGGATGTCACGCAGCCACAGGATGGTGGCAAGCATCAGCCCGAGGCCGACCAGGAAGTAGAGCGCCTGCTCGGCCGCGAACTTCTCGTCGAGGCGGTAGAGCGTGACTAGTCCGAAGCCGGCGAGCAGGGCCGAGAGCGGGAACAGCCACGGATCAGCGGCGGGCAGGCGCCAGCGGATCACGAGGCTGCCGAGCACGCAACAGCCGAGGAAGAACACGCCGTAGGTGATGGTCGGCGCGTCGTTGGCCGAACGGTTGATGAGCACCGCGGTGAAGCCCGCGGTCACGAGCAGCGACACTGGAATGAGCCCGAAGAGCTCGCGCCAGCGGTCCCCCTTCCTCGCCATCAGCGGAGCCTGCGCTCTTCGATCTGCGTTACGAGGTCGGTGGCATCACCCTTGCCGCGCAGCTGGTGGTCGAGGACGCGCTCGCGCTGGGCGGCCTGCAGCGTGCGCGCGGGTATGGCGGTGGCGAGCTCCTCCGAGTAGAACTCGATGCCGAACGGCCCGTCGTAGGGCAGGCCGCGGTATAGCGTGACGAGCCCCTGGTCGTCGGTTCCGACGAAGTAGAACTGGCGGCTGCCTGCGTAGAGCCCGACGGCCAGCGCACCCACCACGAACAGCGCCAGCAGGGCGCCGATGAGCTTGCGCGGCCGGCTG
>JACCYP010000214.1 GCA_013696425.1 Thermoleophilaceae bacterium | reverse complement strand
GCCCCGTGGGGCTCGCCACGGCCGCGCGCCGTATCCCGCTCGCGCTCACCGAGGCCGACTCGCACCTCGGCATCACCAACCGGCTCCTTGCGCCGCTCGCCAGTCGAGTCTTTCTCGCCTTTCCGCTCGAGGGCCGCGAGGGCGGGAAGTACGAAGTAACGGGCCGCCCCGTCCCGCCCGGCACGGGCGCCGGCGACCGCGATAGCGCGCGGGCGCGCTTCGGCATCGGCTCGGAGGAGATCTGCGTGCTGGTGTTCGGGGGCTCGCTGGGCGCCCGGCGGGTGAACGACGCCGCGCTCGACGCCTTCGGCCCCGCGGCCCCCTGTGCGGTGCTCCACGCCTCCGGGCGCCGCGACCACCCCGAGCTACGCTCGCGCCTCGACGCCCTCGGCGCCCCAACGCATTACCACCTCGAGCCCTACATCGAGCCCTTCGCGGAGGCATACGCGGCCGCCGACCTCGCGGTGGCGCGCGCCGGTGGCTCGGTGTTCGAGCTGTGCGCCGCCGGACTGCCCGCGGTGCTGGTGCCCTACCCGCACGCGACCGCCGACCACCAGACCGGGAACGCCCGCTGGATGGCCGACGGCGGCGCGGCCGTGGTGGTTCCCGACGCGGAGCTCGACGGGCCCCGTCTCGCCCGCGAGGTCGCCGCACTGCTGGGCGCCCCCGAGCGGCTGGCGGCGATGTCGAAGGCCGCCCTCGCCCTGGCCCGCCCCGACGCCGGGGAGCGGATAGCGGCCGAGGTGCTGGCGCTCGCCCGCTGAGTGGCGCGCATACTTCATCCCTTTGATGCGACCGTTGGCGTTGACAATCAAATCGTTGTCGGTGCCAACCGCCGCGCGGAACACCTTGACGAAAAACTTCGGTGCGCTCGCGATCGCGGCCGCGTTGGTATTGCCCGCCGGGGCGCCAGCCGCTGCGGCGCCGGCAGCCACCTACCCCTCCATTGCTGCTGTAAAGGCGGCGAAAAAATACGCCGCCGAGAGGAAGGGGAACGTGAGCTTTGCCGTCCGAGGCACGGACGGCCGCGTCCGCGGCCTCCACACTGAGCAGAGCTTCAGGAGCGCCAGCCTGGTGAAGGCGATGCTGCTGATCGCCGACCTGAACCGCAAGAACCGCAGCGGGCTCAGCGGAGCCGACCGCGGCCGGCTCGGTCCGATGATCCGGCGCTCGAGCAACCGGAAGGCGAGCGCGACCTTCAGGCTCGTGGGTGCCTCCGGCGTCCAGCGCGTCGCACGGCTGGCGGGGATGACGCGTTTCCGCATCACCTGCTGTTCGTGGACGAGCGCGAAGGTCACGGCCGCCGACCAGGCTCGCCTCTTCGCGCGCATCGACTGCCTCGCGCCGGAGCGTCACCGCGAATACGCCCCCGGCCTGCTCGGCGGAATCGTCTCGGGGCAGCGCTGGGGCATTCGCCGAGCCGCCGTGAGGAGGGGGTGGAGCGTGTTCTTCAAGAGCGGCTGGACGCGCGCCGTAGAGCACCAGGCGGCCCTCCTCGAGAAGGGCGGCACGCGCATCTCGGTGGCCGTCCTGACGCGCGGGAACCCGAGCGCCTCCTATGGCCGGCGCACCCAGCAGGGCATCGCCCGGAAGCTGCTTCAGACTCCGCCGCCGTGACGCCCCTGAGATACGCGGCACACCGCGACCCTGCCGATGCCGAGGTGTTCCACGTCGTGCTCGATGAGCACCAGAGCGCCGACGCTCGCCCCAATCTGGCCCGATGGATCGAAAGGATTCCCGAAAACTGCCGATGAATATGTCAATGCGCTCGCTACTCATCGCCTCGCTGGCCCTGCTCGCGGTTCCCGCGGCCGCCGGCGCCCAGTCCGATCCGCTCTGCCAGCTCCTGAACAACTGCCCGCCCCCGCCGCCCCAGCCGAGCCCCGAGCCATCACCGGCGCCGAGCCCCTCGCCCTCGCCCACACCGACTCCCGACGGGTCCACCCGGCCGGTCGACCCGCAGCCCACTCCCGGTCAGCCGAGTCAGCTGGTGGCGATCCGTAAGCGCAAGACCAAGCCGATCGTCGGTATCTCCGACCAGAACCCCTTCACCTTTTCCGACCCTACGTTCGGCGCCCTCGGCCTCGGTTACGCGCGCTTGATCACACCTTGGAACTCGATCAGGACCCGGCCCGCCGAGCTCGACCGGTGGCTGCGAACCGCCCGCGCGGTCGGCATCGAGCCACTCGTCTCCTTCAACCACTCCGAGACTGACAAGTGCCCGGCGCGCCCCTGCAAGGCCCCGAGCCTCGGCGCCTACACCAAGGCGTTCAAGGCCTTCCGAAAGAAGTATCCGTGGGTGAAGGTGATCTCGCCCTGGAACGAGGCGAACCACCAGTCTCAGCCGCTCGCGAAGAAGCCGAAGCTCGCGGCCCGGTACTACAACGTCGTGCGTGCGAACTGCCGGGGCTGCAAGGTCGTGGCCGCAGACGTGCTCGACTCCACGAACCTCGCCAAGTGGCTCAAGACCTTCAAGAGGACGGCGAAGAAGCCGCGCCTGTGGGGTCTGCACAACTACACCGACACGAACCGCTTCCGCGCCACCGGTACCGCCGCGATGGTGAAGCTCGTGAAGGGCGAGATCTGGTTGACCGAGACCGGCGGCGTCGTGTCGTTCACGACCGCCGATGGCCGTCCGGCGCTGCCCTACAACGAGGCTCGCGCGGCCAGGTCGATCAAGTACATGTTCACGCTCGCGCGCAGGTATCCGAAGCGGATCAAGCGCCTCTACATCTACCAGTGGCGCAAGAACAACTCCTTCGATCGTTTCGACGCAGGGATTCTGGGCTTCGACGGCAAGCCGCGGCCCTCGCTAGCGGTCCTCCAGAAGGAGCTCTCGAAGACGCGTTAGGGCCGGCCGCTCGGCTCCGTTCGGGCCCGTGAGCCCTGAGTCGAAGCGATCCTGTGGGTTCGTGCGCCGCCACTGATAGAGGTACAGGCGCGTGATGCGCTTGTCGAGCCGGGCCAGCCGAACGGCTTGGTCGGTGGCGCGCACGCTGCGGTCGGCATCCGGCTTGAACAGCACGCGCCCGTCGCCGGTCGAGAACGAGTGGATCGGGCCCGTTTCGGTCAGCCACACCTCACCGTCCACCTTGTCCAGGAACGCGCGCGTTCCCTCCTCCTTGAAGCGGTTCACGTCGGAGTAGTTGTGGAGGCCCCACAGCTTCGGCCGTTCGCCGCCGAGCGCGGCGAGAAAGTCGTCGAGCCACCGGTCGGCCGGAAGTACGTCGGCCGCCGTGATCGAGCAGCCCGAGCAGACCTTCTTCAGCTTGCGGTAGTACGCGGCTGCGAGCTCGGGGCGCTTGCCCGTGGGCTGGGTGGGGGAGTTGGCTTCGTTCCACGGCTGGAGGTCGCGCACCCACGGGTAGCGGCGGACGAACTCGCGTGCCGCCCGCTCAAACCGCGCCGGTGAAGGCGCGCGGCAGGGCCTTTCGGGGCATTCGGACCCGCGCGCACGGTTGAAGGCCACCAGCGGCCGCTGGCCAGCGGCTCGCGCGGCACGCAGCCACGTGTCGAGGCGCCTGGGCTCCTTGAACACCGCGTCCCAGGGCATCGCGAGCCGCGTGTAGCGGACGCGGAGCGCTCGGAACCGCTCGTCGCCGAACATCTGCGTGTTCTGGTCGCCGATCCCGAGCAGGACACCGTCGCCGACCGTGGCCGCCCGGCGTTCGGGACGTCTTGGACGTTTGGGACGTTCGGGACGTTCGGGACGTTCGGGCATGTCGGTGCCGACCGTGGTCGGCGGGGGCTCTGGGGGTTGCTGGCGGTCGGGCTCGTCGTCGCCCCCGCAGCCGGCGAGCGCGAGGATGCAGATGAGAAGGACGGCGCAATGCACGCCCTCAGTATGTTCGGGCGCGTGAGCTTTGGTGGCAGAAGGCTGCACTTCGTCGGTATCGGCGGCGCCGGGATGAGCGGCCTGGCACTGGTGGCCCGCGGGCTCGGTGGGCAGGTGAGCGGGTCTGACCGCGCGGAGTCCGTCTACACCGAGCGGCTGCGCGGCGCCGGCATCGAGCCGCGCATCGGCCACGCCGCCGAGAACGTGCCGGAGGGCGCCGAGCTCGTGGTCTCGACAGCCATCCCGGCCGACAATCCCGAGGTGGCCGGGCGCGAGACGATCCACCGCGGCGACCTGCTCGGCGAGATCACGCGCATGAAGCGCTGCATCGCGGTGGCGGGAGCGCACGGGAAGACCACGGTCACGAGCATGATCGCGCACGTGCTCGCCCCAAAGGGCGCGGCGTACCTGATCGGCGGCGAGCTGCGCTCCTCCGGCACGAACGCGGCATGGGGGGAGGGGGAGTGGATCGTGGTCGAGGCGGATGAGTCCGATCGCTCGTTCCTGAAGCTTGCCCCGGAGGTGGCCGTGGTCACCAATCTGGAGCTCGACCACCACACGGCCTACGCCAGCTTCGCCGAGCTCGTCGAGACCTTCGAGGCGTGGGTGGCACCGGTGGGGCGCCGGATCCAGTGGGAGGCCGTCGAGCTTCCCGGCCCCGACGTGACCTACGGGCTCGCCGGCGCCGATCTCACCCCGGCCGTGGTTCCGCTCGAGCTGGCCGTGCCCGGCGAGCACAACGTGCTGAACGCGCTCGCAGCCGTGGCCGCGTGCCGTGAGGCGGGCGTGCCGGTGGAGGAGTCGGCCCGCGCGCTCGCCAGCTTCACCGGCGCGGGTCGGCGGTTCGAGCCGCGCGGGCGCAGCGCGGGTGGGGCGGAGGTCTATGACGACTACGCACATCACCCCACCGAGGTGCGCGCCACGCTCGAGGCCGCCCGCACGCTCGAGCCCGGTCGCGTGGTGGCCTGCTTCCAGCCGCATCTGTTCTCGCGCACGCAGAAGCTCGCGCGGGAATTCGGCCGCGCGCTCGCGCTTGCCGACGTGGTGTACGTGGTGGACGTCTACCCCGCGCGCGAGGCCGCGGAGGACTTTCCCGGTGTCGACGGCTACCTGGTGGCGAAGGCGGCCGCGCACGCCGCGCGGGGGCGCCCGGTGCATTGGGTGCCTGGCCTCGATGAGGCCACGTCGGCGCTCGCGGGCGAGCTGCGCGAGGGCGACCTGCTGCTGACCCTCGGCGCCGGCGACGTCGAACGGGTGGCCGCCGGTCTCACCGCCACGTAGGAGAGGCTCCGCCGAGGTCGAAGCATTCGGATGGATGCTTTCCGCCGCCGCAGCCACCCTCCGCATGCCCTTCCGGGTGGCGCTCGCCCTGCCGCCGCGATTCCGGCGCCGAATGGCGCTGCTGCTTCTGCTGCTGGCGGTGGTGGGCAGCCTCTACCTCTTCTGGTTCCGCAACTCCTCCTTCGTCCAGGTCGACGATGTGACCGTGACCGGGCTCACCACCAGCGATGCGCCGCAGGTGCGGCGGGCGCTCGAGAGCGCCGCCGCCGGCATGAGCACCCTCAATGTGGACGAGGAGGAGCTCCACGACGCCGTCCGCCGGAACCCGATCGTGCACGACGTGTCGGTGGTGCCGGAGTTCCCGCACGGCCTGACGATCAAGGTGGTCGAGAACAGGCCGGTGGCCACCTCCTCGGGCGGCACGGCCGTGGCTCCGGACGGCACGCTTCTGCGTGGCCTGTCCGTGGAGCGCAGGGTGCCGGTGCTGAAGGGCCCACTCGACCTCGCGGCCGTGGCCGGCGCCGCCCCGCCCGAGCTGCTCGAGCGCATGACCCAGGTGCGCCAGACCGAGCAGAAGGGCGCGTTCGTGCGCGTGCGATCCGGTCCCGAGATCGTTTTCGGGGAACTCAGGGGCCTCCGGGCGAAGTGGGATGCGGCCGCGCGCGTGCTCGCCGACACCGAGGCGAAGGGCGCCACCTACATCGATGTGTCACTGCCCGAGCGCCCCGTTGCGGGGGGCCTGGGCGCGAAATCGGTCGCACCAGTGTCGCCGGCCGAAACACCCGTTTCCCCTGCTGGAACGCCGGTTCCCGCCCCTCAGACCAACCCTCAACCTACGGTCCAGGCTCCAGCAATACCCTAACCCTGTAGTGGAGGGTTATCTTGCAAGTGGTCCTGCAACCTACGTTGACATGTCGGCCATTTTCCCCTTCAATTGCGGCACTTTTCGCCTCCTGGGAGGGAAGCGGGGAACTCTCAAGCGTGGCTTGAGCATCGGACGGAAGGAAGGCGAAGCACCAAAATGGAGACAGGCAGCTACCTGGCGGTCATCAAGGTCGTAGGCGTCGGCGGCGGCGGCACCAACGCGGTCAACCGCATGGTCGACGCCGGCCTCAAGGGCGTGGAGTTCATCGCGGTCAACACCGACGCGCAGGCGCTCCAGATGTGTGACGCCGACATCAAGCTTCAGATCGGCGGTCAGCTCACGCGTGGGCTCGGCGCCGGCGCGAATCCCGACGTGGGATACGGCGCGGCCAACGAGAGCCGCGACGACATCAAGGAGGCCCTGAAGGGCGCGGACATGGTGTTCGTGACCGCAGGCGAGGGCGGCGGCACCGGCACCGGTGCGGCTCCCGTGATCGCCGAGATCGCCAAACAGGAGATCGGCGCGCTCACGGTTGGCGTGGTCACGCGCCCGTTCGACTTCGAGGGCTCCAACCGCACCCGCCAGGCATCCGACGGCGTGGATCGACTCCGCGAGCAGGTGGACACCCAGATCGTGATCCCGAACGAGAAGCTGCTGGCGGTGGTCGAGCGGCGCACGAGCATCCTCGACGCGTTCAAGCTCGCCGACGACGTGCTGCGCCAGGGCGTGCAGGGCATCACCGACCTGATCACGATCCCCGGCCTCATCAACCTCGACTTCGCCGACGTGCGCACGATCATGCACGAGGCGGGCGCGGCGTTGATGGGCATCGGCTCGGCCAGCGGCGAGAGCCGCGCGGCCGAGGCGGCCAAGAACGCGATCTCGAGCCCGCTGCTCGAGCAGTCGGTGGAGGGCGCCACGGGCATCCTGCTGAACATCACAGGCGGCGGCGACCTCGGCCTCTTCGAGGTCAACGAGGCCGCGGAGATCATCCAAGGCGCCGCCGACTCGAACGCGAACATCATCTTCGGCTCCGTGGTCGACGACTCGATGGGCGACGAGGTGCGCGTGACGGTGATCGCCACCGGCTTCGACCGCTCCGAGCGGCCGCTGTTCACCGACGACTCGACCGGCCGCCGGCGCGAGCCGCGCAGGCGCGACCCGAAGATGGACGACACCCAGCGCGGATCGCTGGAGATCTCCGACGATGACATCGACATCCCGTCGTTTTTGAAGGACTGATGCCGACTACGCTCGAGCGGTAATGGGCGGAAGCGAGCGCAGCCCGAAGACCGAAGACCGCCACGATCCTTGGCGGCTGAACGAGATAGTCCGCGCCCGCCGCCTCCGTGAGGACGCCCGCCGCCCGATGGCGGTGAACCTCGACGAGGGCCTGCGGCTCAGCGAGTTCCTGGCGAGCTTCGCGGGCGCCGCCCGCCGCAAGTGAGCGAGCTGCGCCTGCGCGAGTTGCTCGCGCGGCTCGTGGATGCCGGCGTGGACTTCGTGCTGGTCGGCGGGCTCGCGGTGAACGCCTGGGGCCACGTGCGCGGCACGCGCGACGTGGATCTCGTGCCCGATCCGGCGGCGGAGAACCTCGACCGTCTCGCGACGGTCCTCGAGGAGCTCGGCGGTCGCGTGGAGACGGCCGAGGGCAGGCTGGCCCCTTCGGCGATCGCGACGTTCCTGCGTGCCGGAGATCGCGCGCTCGTCGCCACCACGCTTGGGCCCGTGGACGTACTCCAGGGACTCCCACAGGTGCCCGCCTATGCCGAGCTCCGCACGGAGGCCGTGGCGGTCGAGCTGGAGGAGCTGGAGGAGCTGGGCGTGATGGTCTGCTCGCTTCGGCACCTGAGGGCGATGAAGGGCGCGTCCGACCGGCCCCAGGACGTGGAGGACCTGCGCGCGCTCGATCTCGGGCACGGCGGTTCGGGGGGCTAGCTTGCTGGGCGCCACCAACACCAACACAGACGTCTTCACCAAGGAGTTCCGCGAGGCCTCGACCGACCCGCCTCCGCCGGGCCCCCAGGGCGCCACGGGCG
>JACCYP010000059.1 GCA_013696425.1 Thermoleophilaceae bacterium | reverse complement strand
CAGCCTGATGGGCCGCAAGCGGCTGCTCGCGCTGGCGCGCGTGGTCGAGCGCTTCGGCGGCTCGAAGCTGTGCTTCGGCGAGGAGGTGCGTTCCGGCGACTACGCCATCGTCCCGGTGGCCCGGGTGCGCGCCGCCGGCGGCGGCGGGTTCGGGCGTGAAGGCGAATCGGATACGGGCGGGGGCGGGGGCGGTGCGCTCGAGGCCCAGCCCGTCGGCTACGTGGAGATTGGCCCGGCCGGCACGAAGTTCAAGCGCATCCGGGCCACCACGATTCCCGAGGTCCTCGCGCGCGCGCTCACCGGGACCGCCGCGGCGGCGGCCATCGCAGCGGTGGCGCGCAACCGCGATTGGCAGGTGCCGAAGCGCACGAAGCGCCTTCTTTCGCGCTGATCGAAAGCATCAATTTGCAGGGAAATAAAGAATGCCGTGAAACTTTTCGATGGGTATCGCGTTATATTGCCCGTCGTCTGAACCAGCCGAATCCCCAAGCGCACCGCGCCCGGGGAACGGGGGAACCAAAGGGTCGCAGTTCTGACCCAGGGGCGAATCGCCGCCAGTGTGCGGCGTAGCGCAGCTCTTTCAGCGCGAGCCCGACAGCTAACCCCGTAGGCACGAGAAAGAGAAAGGGTTCGCTGTCTTGAACGCCGCCACGTTGTCGCGCCGCCATGCGACCACAGCAGTACTGACAATCGCATCCATGGGTCTCCTCGCCGCTCCGGCGATGGCCCAGACCACCACTCAGAATCCCGACGGTGGGACGGGCATGGGAGAGGTCACGCTCTACCCCGAGGCAGGTGGCCCCAAGGCCGTCCTCCAGCCCGACGGCACGGCCATCCCGCCTGCCGGAGCGCCGGCTGCGGTGAAGAAGATCATCCGCGCCGCCAACCGGATCGCCAAGAAGCCCTACGTATACGGGGGTGGTCACACGGCCAACTTCCGCAGCCGCGGCTACGACTGCTCGGGCTCGATGTCCTTCGCCCTGCGAGGGGCTGGCCTCGTCAAGACGCCGCTCAACTCCACAGGATTCATGAGCTGGGGTTCTACCGGACCCGGAAACTGGGTCACGACCTACGCCCACGGCGGTCGCGCCTACATGGTCATCGCCGGCCTTCGCTTCGACACCAGCGGCCGCAGCAAGAAGGGCACCCGCTGGCAGGCAGACCTGCGCTCCACCAGGGGCTACAAGGTCCGCCACCCGGACGGGCTTTAGAGTCACCGGCAGGGCGGCCTTCTAGCCGCCCTGCCGTATGAACTCGCGCCGCTTCCTCTCACTCGCACTGGCAGTCGCCGGGTCGGTGCTGCTCCTCGTCGGCGGACTGACCCTCTACCTCCGCCAGGAGGCCTTCGACTCGAAGACCTTCTCCGAGCGCGCCACCACCGCGCTCGAGAACGACAACGTGCGCGCCGTGGTGGGCATGGAGATCGTCGACGGCCTGATCGCGCAGGCGTCGGCCGATCTGATCCAGGCCCGGCCGCTGCTCGAGTCGGTGATCGCCGGGGCGCTCGACACCGGCGCGTTCCGCACCGTTTTCCGCAAGGCGGTCGAGCAGACCCACACGCTGATCTTCCGACGCGACAAGGGATCGGTGGTGCTCGACCTCGCCGACGCCGGCGTGGTGGCGGTGTCCGCGGTGAAGGCGGTGGCGCCGGCCGTGGCCCAGAAGATCCCGAAGAACGTCGAGCCGGGGCTGATCGAGTTCTCGAACCGCTCGTTCGCGACGCGGTTCCTCGCAGCTGCCGAGAGCGTGCGCTTCCTCGGAGTCATCCTCCCGATGCTCGCCTTCCTCTGCCTGATCGGATCGATACTCGTCGCGGTCGGGGACCGCCGCGCCGCGATCGCGCGCGTGGGCGGGCGCTGGCCGCATCCGCCGCCGTGCTGCTGATCGCCAAGGCCGTGCTCGTGTCGAGGGTCGGTGGCGACGACGATCAGCTCCGCGGCGCGGTGGGCGTGGGCTGGGACGTGTTCTTCGGCGACCTGCGCACCTGGGCGTTCGCCTTCGGCGGCGGCGGGATTCTCCTGGCCGCAACGGCATCGACGGTCATCGAGCGCGAGGACGTGACCACCGTCGCCGGGCGCGCGCGCGAGCTGCTCACCCGCACTCCCGCCACGCGCCTCGGCCGGCTCGGCCGGCTCGGCCGGCTCGGCCGTGATCCTCGCGGCGAGCCTCGTGGTGGTGGTCTCGCCCACCTACGCGCTCCAGGTGCTCGCGGTCCTCGCGGGCGGTTACGGCCTCTTCTTCGCGATGACCGAGATCCTCCAGGTGATCTCGCCCCGCAAGAGCGGGCCCTCCCCCCTGCGCCAGATCGACGCGCCGGACGTTCGCGCGCCTCACGCACGCGAAGCCTTTGCCGCGGTCGGCGTTGCGCTGGTCGTGCTGGTCGGGATCGCGATCGCGCACTCGCTCGGCGGCCCGGACGGCCCGTCGCCGGCCGGCAACGCCAACCCTGTCGCCTGCAACGGCTACCCGCAGCTCTGCCCGCGGCCGTTCAACGAGGTCTCCGTGGCCGCCTCCCACAATTCGATGTCGGCGGGGAACAGGAAGGGCTGGCTGCTGGCCAACAACACGGGCGGCATCTCCGAACAGCTCCAGTTCGGTATCCGCGGCCTGCTGATCGACGCCCACTACGGCGTGCTGAACGCCAAGGGCCGGGTGCGCACGGACCTCGACCGCGAGGGGCGCAACAAGGCGGCCGTCGCACGCCAGGAGCTCGGGCTCGAGGCGATCAAGGCGGCCGAGCGGCTGGTGGGCCAGCGCCTCGGCCAGGGCGAGGTGAAGGGCAAGAAGGGCGTGTACCTCTGCCACACCCTCTGCGAGCTCGGCTACGAGCCGATCGTCGATGCCCTGCGCGAGGTAACCGCCTTCCTCGACCGCCATCCGGACGAGGTCGTGACCATCTTCGTCGAGGACTACATCAAGGTCGAGGACATCGTGAGGGCGTTCAGGGCGTCCGGGCTCGACCGCTACACGTATGAACACGAGCTCGGCGACCCCTGGCCCACTCTCAGGGAGATGATCGAGAGCGGCGACCGGCTTCTCGTGATGTCCGAGGAGGACCAGCCGGGCGATCCGCCCTGGTACCACACCGGTTTCGCGCTCACCCAGGAGACGCCCTTCACGTTCAAGAACATCGAGGAGATCTCGGCGCCCGAGTCCTGCTCCCAGAATCGCGGAACCCCGAACAGCCCGCTGTTCCAGCTGAATCACTTCATCGAGAAGTTCCCCCTCTCCCCGAAGCTGGCCGAGAAGGTGAACTCACGCCGGGTACTTCTGTCACGCGCCCGCCTCTGCCGCGCCGAGCGCGAGCTTCAGCCGAACCTCGTGGCCGTCGACTTCTATGACCGCGGCGACGTGCTCGAGGTGGTGA
>JACCYP010000212.1 GCA_013696425.1 Thermoleophilaceae bacterium | reverse complement strand
AGCCCGTGGCTCGCCTGGCCGATGACCATCTGCATGCTCTCCCTGGCCGGCTTCCCGGCCACCGCCGGGTTCATCGGCAAGTTCTATTTGATCGATGCCTCGGTGGCCGGTGACTTCACGCTCGTGGGCATCGCGATCGTGATCGGGTCGATGCTCTCGCTCGCCTACTACCTGCGGGTCGTGGCCGTGATGTGGATGGGCCGCTTCGAGATGTCGCTGCCCGGCGTGCCGCCGCGCACGCTCAAGACGGTCGGCGGGTGGTCGCCCGAGGGCGAGGCGAAGGCCCAGCCCGAGGTCGCGTTCACGGCCATCGCCTGCGCCGGGCTCACGCTCGCGCTCGGCATCATCCCCTCGCCGCTGTTCGAGCTCGCGCGCGACGTCGGAACCTCGCTGCCTGGCCTCGGGTAAAGCCCGGCGCACCAGGCGCCGATAGGACCACATGCCGCCGCCCGGCGCGGACGACCCCCGCGCGCGCCTGCTCGACCTACACGAGCAGATCTCCATCTCCATCGACGCTCTCGAGGCGCCCGAGAAGCTCTTCACACGCGCGTGCGAGCTGCTCTGCGCAGCCACCGACCGCCAGCTCGGCCAGGTGTGGCAGGTGAGTGGCGACGGCGCACAGATGCGCTGCGCCGGCGGCTGGCACGCCGCGGACGGCCAGCTCGCCTCCTTCCATGCCGCCGCCCTCACCGAGGGCATCGGCCGGGGCCAGCGCCTCGCCGGCCGCGTCTGGGAGACCGGCCGCCCGATCTGGACCTCAGACCTCTCCCGCGAGCCGAACCTCGCCGGCTCGGGCCGCGCGGGCATGGCTGGGCTGAAGAGCGCGGTGGCAGTTCCGATGACACTCGCCGGCCAGTTCGAGGGCGTGCTCGAGATGTACGGCAGCGTGAGCACGCTACCCGGACGCGAGCTGATGGCCACGATGCGCAGCCTCGCGGCTCAGCTGGCCGCCTACTGCGACCACTGGCGTGCCCGCGAGCGGCTCGGCTCGCGTGAGGAGAACTCGAAGGAGCTCTCCGCCCTCGAGGAGGGCTTCGCTTCGCTCCCCGACGGCGTGATCGTGCAGGACTCCCACGGCGGGGTCGCCGCCTGCAACCCGAAGATCGCCCGGATCGTGCCCGGGCTCTCGGCCGAACAGCTCACCGGCCAGTACCCGATCCCGGCTGAGTTCGAGCCCGCCTTCGAGGACGGCTCGCACTGGAGCGCCGACACCGCGCCGCCCATGCGCACACTGCGAAGCGGCGAGGCGGTGCACGAGGCGATCGTGTCCTTCCGGCGCCCCGATGGCGCGACGGCCTGGGTGGCGATCAACTGCCAGCCGCTTCAGCGTGGGGCCGAGGAGAGGCCCTACGGCGTGGTGTCGTCGTTCACCGACATCACCGAGCGGCGCGAGAACGAGAAGCGGATCGTGCACCTCGCCTACCACGACAAGCTCACCGACCTCCCCAACCGCGCGCTGATGAACAACCACCTGGACCTCGCACTCGCGCGTGCGCGGCGCAGCGATCTCTCGGTGGCGCTTCTCTACCTCGACCTCGACGACTTCAAGCTCGTGAACGACTCGCTCGGGCACGAGGTGGGCGACCAGCTGCTGCGCCAGACGGCGGCGCGGCTCGACGAGATCACGCGGGCCACCGACCTGCTCGCGCGCCAGGCCGGGGACGAGTTCATGCTCGTGCTCACCGACCTCCCCTCCGACGACGCGGTGGAGGCCGCCGGCAACGTGGCCCAGCAGGTGCGGCGCAAGCTCGAGGCGGCGGTGACCGTGGCCGACGCGGAGTTCCAGCTCGGGGTGTCGATCGGCATCTCGGTCTACCCGCGCGACGCGTCCGACTCCGCCGAACTGCTCGAGCACGGCGAGACCGCCATGTACCAGGCCAAGAACGCCGGCCGGGGCGGGCATGCGTTCTTCACGCACGGAGAGGTCGACCCGCTCGAGCGGCTGTCGATGACCTCGCAGCTGCGCACCGCGCTCGAGCGCGAGGAGTTCGAGCTCTACTACCAGCCGCTGTTCGACCTTTCCGACGGGTGCCTCTACGGCGCCGAGGCGCTGATCCGCTGGAAGTCCCCGAGCCGCGGGCTGGTGGCCCCACTCGAGTTCATCCCGCTGGCCGAGGACACGGGGCTGATCGAGCCGATCGGCGACTGGGTGATCCAGGAGGTCTGCCGCCAGGCCGCCGAGTGGCGCGAAGCGGACCTCGAGCCCCACCTGTCCTTCAACGTCTCGCCGCGCCAGCTGCGAAAGGAGGACCTCGCCCGGGCGATTTGCGACCGGATCGGCGCGCAGCGCCTCAACCCCTCTCAGTTCACCGTCGAGATCACCGAGACGGCGGCGATGCAGGAGTCCGGAGGGGTCTCCCCGATCCTCGGCGAGCTGGCCCAGGCGGGCCTGCGGGTCGCGATCGACGATTTCGGCGCGGGCTATTCCTCGCTCGGGCGGCTGCGCGAGCTGCCCGTTCAGACGCTCAAGATCGACCGCGCGTTCCTCTACCAGGTGCCCGAGCGCTCGGAGGCGACCTCGATCGTGCAGGCCATCATCCGGCTGGCCGCCGGTCTCGGGATGCGGACGATCGCCGAAGGGATCGAGACCCAGGAGCAGCTCGACTTCCTGAAGGCCGAGGGCTGCTCCCACGGGCAGGGCTTCCATCTCGGCCGACCCCTGCCGGCACGGGAGATGACCGCCCTGCTGCACGCGCAGCGCTCGCTTTGGGAGTCGCGCCCGGAGGCCGGGCCCCCGCCCGCCCCGCCCGCGCCGCCGGTGGGCCCACCACCGTGGTACGAGCCGGCCGACGCTGAGTAGGTCAATACTTCCGACGCTTTAACCTCGGGGCCTGATGGCTCGCTCGAACCTGGAGATCGTCGAGGAGATGTGGCGCGCGTTCGAGCGCCACGGACTCGTAGGGATCCTCGACTACGCGGCCGAGGACGCCGTCTGGATCCCGTACTCGGCCGACGGGCGCGAGTTCACCTCCACCGCCGACTACCGGCTCTTCATCGAGGAGATGCCGGACCGCGAGGAGATCATCGAGGCGCGCGCCCACGACTTCGAGGAGCGCGACGACTTCGTGGTGGTCTCAGGCGCCATCCGCGTGCGCCGCCAGGGCGCTCTGATGGACACCTACGTGCACTGGGTGCACCGGCTCGCGGACGAGCAGGTCGTATGGACCGCCTCGTTCCCCGAGCGCAAGCATGCGCTCGAGGCGGCGGGCCTGGGGTAGCCGCGAGCTCGAACCTCGATAAAGCGCCCACCACGGTCCCTTTTTCGAGGTTCGGCAGAATCGCGACGCCTCGCGTACACCACCAACCGCCCAGCCCTCGCCCCTATTGCCCGCAGTTTTTCGCGAGCGCCGAAGGCGCGAAGCTCCTACTCGAGCACCAGCCCATGCCGCACGGTGTTCTGGGTCACCACGCGCGGCTCCACGAACTGGAGCAGGTAGTCGGGCCCGCCCGCCTTCGCCCCGATGCCACTCAGGCGGTTGCCGCCGAAGGGCTGGCGGCCGACCATCGCGCCGGTGATGCCGCGGTTCACGTAGAGGTTGCCGACCGGGATGCGGCGCACCACCTCCTCGACCGTCCCCGGGCTGCGCGAGAACAGGCCGGCGGTGAGGGCGAAGGGCGAAGAGTCCACGCGCTCGAGCGCCGCTGACACGTCCTTCACGCTTTCGATCGCCACCAGCGGGCCGAACACCTCTTCGGTGAGCACGCGCGAGTCCTCGGGCAGGTCGGCGACTACCACCGGCGGGCAGAACCAGCCCTCGGC
>JACCYP010000046.1 GCA_013696425.1 Thermoleophilaceae bacterium | reverse complement strand
GGCCGGCCTCTCGCGGTGACCCGCCGCCGGCCCTGGGCGTTGGCCGTCCTGGGAGTGGCGGTGGTGGCGGTGGTCTGCCTGCCGCTGCTCTACCTGCTGATCCGGGTCATCGGCGGCGGTGATGCCGCGTGGGCCGCCTTCGGGCGCCCGCGCACGCTCGAGCTGGTGGTGCGCACCGTCGGGCTCGTGGCCGCGGTCACCGCACTGTCGGTGGCGGTGGGGCTCCCGGCGGCCTGGCTCGTGTCGCGTACCGACCTGCCCGGGCGCAAGGTATGGGCCGTGTTGCTGGCCCTTCCGCTCGTGCTGCCCTCCTACGTGGTGGCACTCGCGCTGCTCGCAATCTCGGGACCGGGTGGGCTGCTCGGCATCCCCGCGATCGCGGGCTTCGACGGCGCGACGCTCGCCCTCACGCTCGCCACCTACCCCTACGTGTTCATCCTCTGCGCGGCGGCGCTGCGGCGCGCCGACCCCGCGCTCGAGGAGGCCTCGCGCGGCCTCGGCCGGGGCCCGTGGGCCACGATGCGCGCCGTCACGCTGCCCCTCATCGCCCCGGCCATCGGTGCCGGTGCGCTGCTCGTGGCGCTGTATGCGCTCGCCGACTTCGGGGTCGTCTCGCTCATGCGCGTCGACGTGCTCACCCGCGCGATCTACGTCGAGTACCGCTCGCTCTTCGACCGCACGCCCGCCGCCGTGCTCGGCCTCGTGCTGGTCGTGCTCGCCGCGGTGGTGGTGCTCGCCGAGGGCTGGATGTCGCGCCGTGCGCGCGGCGCGGCGCGATCCTCGGGGCGGGTGGCGCCTCCGGTGCCGCTCGGGCGCTGGATGGTGCCGGCGCTCGCCTTCTGCGGCGTGGTCACGGGCGTGGCGCTCGTGCTGCCGCTGGCGGTGCTCGTCTGGTGGATCGCCCGCGCGCCCTCGGCCGGAGACGTGCTCGAGAACATCGCCGGGCCGGCCGCGAATTCGCTGCTCGTGGCCCTCGCGGCCGCGGCAGTCACCACCCTGGCGGCCATCCCGGTCGCCGTGCTGGCGGTTCGCCATCGCGGCCGCGCGACCCGCGCGCTCGAGCGCGCGGCCTACGTCGGCAACGCGCTGCCGGGGATCGTGATCGCCCTCGCGCTCGTGTTCTTCGCGGCGCGGAACGCCTCCCTGCTCTACGGCACCCTCACGCTGCTGATCGTCGCCTACCTCGTGCGCTTCTTCCCGCAGGCGCTGGCCGGCGTGCGCTCGGCGCTCGAGCGGGTCGACCCGAACCTCGAGGATGCCGCGCGTGGCCTCGGCGCCCCGCCGCCGGCGGTGCTGGCGCGGGTCACCGTGCCACTGATGGCACCGGGCCTCCTGGCGGGCGCGGCGCTCGTATTCCTGTCGACGATGAAGGAGCTGCCCGCGACGCTGCTGCTGCGCCCGATCGGGTTCGACACCCTCGCCACGGAGGTGTGGACCACGACATCGGTGTCGCGCTACGCGGAGGCCGCCCCGCCCGCGCTCGCCCTGTGCGTGCTCGCCGCTCCGGTCGTGTGGCTGCTGGTGGTGCGCGGCGGGCGCGAGTGGGACGAGCTAGGCGGGGGCGCCTGAGCGTTCGCCCTCGAGCGCGCGCTCGAGGGCCTGGTCGATGCCTACGGGCTCGACGTCGAAGAGCGACATCCCGGCCGGATCGGTGACCGTGGTCTCGGTGGAGAGGCCCTCCACCAGCGGCCGCGCCACGCCGGCGTCGACCGGGGTCACGAAGCCGATCCAGTGCGAGGAGAGCTTGGGTGTGAGAAACGGCACGGGCAGCTTCGGGCGGTGGCGCTTGCCCAGGGCGTCGGACATGTGGTCGAGCATCTCGCCGTAGGAGATCACGTCGGGTCCGCCGATCTGGATCTCCCGGGCGGCCGACTCGTCGATCGCCGGCGCCTGCACGAGGTAGTCGATCACGTCGTCGGCCGCGATCGGCTGGGTGGGGGTCTTCAGCCAGCCGGGCGCGATCATCGCCGGCAGCCGCTCCACGAGGTAGCGGAGCGTCTTGTAGGACTCGCTCTGGGAGCCGACCACCATCGCCGCGCGGAAGTACGTGAGCGGCGGGCCGTGCTGGGCGAGACAGCGGGCGGTCTCGTGGCGGCTGCGCAGGTGCTTTGACTTCGGCTGCTCGCCGAGCCCGCCGAGGTAGATAACGCGCCCGACCCCTTCGTCCTTGGCCATCCGCGCGAACGCGGTGGCGGCCTCGCGCTCATGCTGCTCGAAGTCCCCGTCCGAGCCCCGGCCCATGCCGTGGATGAGGTAGTAGGCAACGTCGCAACCCTCGCCGGCGCCATTCAGCGTGTCCGGCTTGGACACGTCGCCTTCATGCAACTCGAAGCCCTCGTCGGCGAGATCGGTGGCGCGCGAGCGGCCGCGCACCATGCAGCGCACCTCCACGCCGCGTCCCTTCAGCTCGCGGGCGAGGCGTCCGCCGACGAATCCCGTGGCTCCTGTCACCAGTGCGCGCATCAACCCATCTACGCGTGGGTTTCTACCCCGGATGACTGTGAAGCGACTCCTGCTGGTCCTGCCGGTCGCCCTGCTGGCGTTCCCCGCCCATGCGGGCGCCGCGGCGAAGCTCGTTCGCGTGGGGAGCTTCTCCTCGCCGGTCTACGTCACGACGCCTCCCGGCGATTCGAAGAACGTCTACGTAGTCGAGCAGGAAGGCCGTATCTACCGGCTCACCGGCAAGCGCAAGAAGCTGTTCGCCGACCTGCGCTCGAGCGTCCAGGCCGGCGGCGAGCGTGGCCTGCTGGGCCTCGCCATGAAGTCGAGCCGCCAGTACTACGTCTACTTCACCGATTCGACCGGCGACATCCGTGTGCAGGAGCGCGGCCGGCGGGTGCGCAACCTGCTCCGCGTGCGCCATCGCAAGTTCGCCAACCACAACGGCGGCCAGCTCGCGATCGGGCCCGACGGCAAGCTCTACGCCGGCATCGGCGACGGTGGCGGCGCCGGCGATCCCGACGGCAACGGCCAGGATCGCGGCACCTTTCTGGGCAAGATCGCCCGCATCGACCTGCGCACTCGCCGCGCCTCGGTCTACGCCTACGGCCTGCGGAATCCGTTCCGCTTCTCGTTCGACCGCAAGACCGGCGACCTCTACATCGGCGACGTCGGCCAGAACGAGGTCGAGGAGATCGACTTCCTGAAGGCCGGCACCCCGGCCGGTAGCAACTTCGGCTGGAACACGTTCGAGGGCTCGCGGCGCTTCAAGGGCGGCGAGGCTCCAGGCCACGTGCCGCCCGTGCTCGAGCGCACTCATTCCGGGGACGGAGTCTGCTCGGTCACCGGCGGGGTGGTCGTCCGCGACCCCGCTCTCACCTCACTTGCAGGGCGCTACCTGCACGGCGACTTCTGCGACCCCTCGATCCGCTCGATGGCGGCCGGCGGCGGCGACGACAGAGCCACCGGCCTCAGCCTCTCCCAGCTCTCCTCCTTCGGCGAGGACGGCGCGGGCCGCGTCTTCGTCACCTCGCTCGATGGCGGGGTCTTCCGCCTGGCCGAGGGCTAGCGCCGAGCAGCTCGTCCACCTCCTCGACGCCCTCGTAGTACTGGGCCCAGGTGATGCGCAGCGGCAGGTAGCCGCCTCGGCGCAGGGCGCGATCGCGCCGGTGGTCCTCCTCGAACTGCGCCATCGACAGATGCGAGCTGCGTGAGTCGAGCTCGACGGCGAGCCTCCGATCCTCCCAGAGGACATCGATCAGCCCGTACCAGCCGGGCACCGCGAGCGGCTCGTTGTACTTCGGCGCTGGCCATTCGCGCCATTCGGCCTCGGCGCGGAAGCGCTCCTCGAAGCCCTCGTGCACGACCGTCGGATCGGGTGCGAGGCCGCGCAGCTTCGCGATGCCGCGCCTGCCCCTGTGACGCTCCATCAGCACCTGCAGGCCGGTCGGGTCGTAGAGCTGCCGCAGTTCGAGCTGGTTCAGGGCATGGCCGAGAGCGCGTTCGTTGCAGACGGCCGTGCAGT
>JACCYP010000032.1 GCA_013696425.1 Thermoleophilaceae bacterium | reverse complement strand
GCCACCACCCGCGCGCTCGCCTCCGAGCGGCGGGCACTCAGCAGCTCGGTGCGCGGCCTCGACGGCGTGCTCGGCGAGGCGGGCCCGACTCTGGCGTCGATCAACGAGACGATTCCGCCGGCGCGCGCGTTCACCCGGGAGGCGCGCCCAGGCCTGCGTGCCGCGCCGGAGACTCTGAAGCTCGCCAACCCGGTGCTGCTCGAGGTCCAGAAGCTGCTCGGGCGGCATGAGCTGCCGGCGCTCCTCGACCAGCTCGAGCCCGCCCAGCGCACGCTGGCCTCGCTCGCCCCGCGGCTGGTGCAGCTCTTCGATCAGGTCACGCCCGTCACCGAGTGCCTGCGCACCAACGCGGTGCCGACGCTCAAGAAGCCCGTCGAGGACCCACCCCATTCCAGCGGTGAGCCCGTGTACCGCGAGCTGCTCTACGGGCTCACGGGCCTCGCGAGCGCGTCCCAGAACTTCGACGGCAACGGCCCGGCGGTGCGCTACCACGCGGGTGCCGGCGACCAGGTCGTGACCTTCGGCCAGGCGCCCTCGTTCACCGAGCCGGTGGTGGGGCTCACCTCCGAGCCGCTGCTCGGCTCGCGCCCGCGCTACACGGCCAACCTGCCGCCGTTCCGGCCGGACGTGCCCTGCGGTACCCAGCAGCCGCCGGACCTGACGGCCGACACCGGCCCGGCTGCCGCCGGGCAGCAGACCACATCCGCCACCGCCGCCAAGAAGACGCTGAGGCTGCGCGCGCTGCCGGACCTGCTCGAGAGGGCTGGAAAGCGGGCTGGCACTGCCAATGGCTCCGCCAAGACCAGCATCGGAGAAAGGTGAGGGGCGTCCGCCGCTACGTGCGCGAGATGCTCGCGATCGCCGGCATCTTCGTGATGGCGATGCTGGTGGCCGCCTACATCCTCGACAACCAGCGGCTGCGCTTCCCGTGGGAGGACGTCGTTCAGATCGAGGCCGTGTTCGCCACCGCCCAGGCCGTGACCCCCGGGCAGGGCCAGAGCGTGAACGTGGCCGGCGTGAAGGTGGGGGAGATCTCGAAGGTCACCCTCGAGAACGGCCAGGCGGTGGTGCGGATGGACATCGACCCGAACCTGCTCCCGGCGGTCTACCCCGACGCGTACATGCTGATCCGCCCGAAGACCGGCCTGGCCGACATGTCGATCGCGCTCGACCCGGGGTCGAAGGAGAGCGGCCCCGCCGTGGAGGACGGCGGCCGGATCTCGAGCGAGTCGACCCAGCCGAACGTGAACCCGGACGAGGTGCTCTCCGCCCTCGACGCCGACTCGCGCCGCTACCTGGCCGTGATCGTCGGCGCGGGCGGGCGCGGCCTGCGCGACAAGGGCGACGAGCTGCGCGACGTGCTGCGCGTGGCGCAGCCGACCCTGCGCGACACGCGCAACGTGACACGCCAGCTGGCCGACCGGCGCGTGCAGCTGCGCCGCCTGGTGTCGAACCTGAACCGGCTCGCGAAGGCGGGTGCGGACAAGGACGTCGAGCTGGCAAGTCTCGTCGACTCCGCTGCGTCGACGCTCGAGGTGGTGGGCGGACGCGAGCGGGCGCTGCGGGCGTCGGTGTCGCGCCTGCCGGGTGCGCTCGAGGCGACCGAGGACGCGCTGGTGTCCACCCGCGGCCTGACCGACGAGGCGAAGCCGGCGCTCGAGGCGCTGCGCCCCACGGCGCGCACGCTCTCGCCGGCACTCGTGGAGGTGCGGCCGTTCCTGAAGGCGGCGCGGCCCGTGCTGCGGAACGACCTACGCCCGCTCGTGCGCGAGACGACGCCGCTGCTGCGTGATCTGCGCCCGTCGGTGTCGAACCTGAACGACACGACGCCCGAGCTCGTGCGCACGGGGAAGGTGCTCAACTACATCGCCAACGAGCTGCTCTACAACCCGCCGGGCAAGGAGGAGGGCTACCTCTTCTGGACCTCCTGGTTCTTCCACAACGCCAACAACATCCTCTCGATCGAGGATGCGCACGGCGTGGCGTGGCGCGGCCTCGCGATGGTGGGCTGCTCCACGATCGGGCAGGTCACCGCCCAGATCCCGGCGATCCAGGGACTCGCCAACGCTCCGGTCTGCGGAAAGGTTCCGGCGCCCTAGGCCATGGTCAAGCAGGCACCCACCCTCGGCCGGCTGTTGACGATGGCCGCCTTCGCGCTCTCGTGCTTCGCGCTGCTCCTGTTCCTGTGGACGACATTCGGCGGCCCGATCCCGCTCGCCGCGCAGGGCTACCGGTTCCAGGCCGACTTCAAGGAGGCCACCCAGCTCGCGGACAACGCGAACGTGCGGATCTCCGGCGTGAACGTCGGGCGGGTCGTGTCCTCCGAGTCGGTGGACGGCTTCACGCGGACGACCATCGAGATCGAGCCCAGGTACGCGCCGATCCCCAAGGACACCAAGGCAATCCTGCGCCTGAAGACGCTGCTGGGCGAGACCTACGTGGAGCTCACGCCGGGGAACAAGAGCGCGGGCTTGCTGCCCGACGGTGCGCGGATCGCGCGCTCGCAGGTGAAGCCGACCGTGGAGCTCGACGAGGTGCTGCGCGCCTTCGACCCGCGCACCCGCCGGGACCTGCGCCGCTTCCTGCGCGGGTTCGCGGGCACGTTCGAGGGTCAGGGAGAGAACTTCAACGACGCCGTCGGCACCACGGCCGTGTTCGCGGAGGACACCCAGACGCTGGTGAAGATCCTCAACGGCCAGGAGGCCGCCGTGAAGCGCCTCGTGCGCGACTCGGGCACGGTCTTCGGCGCCCTTGGGGCGCGCCAGGGCGAGCTGTCGGGTCTCGTTCGCGCCGCCGATCGCGTGCTGGCCACCACGGCGGCCCGCAACCGCGAGCTGGCGGAGACCGTGCGCATACTGCCGACCACGCTGCGGGAGCTGCGCCCGACGCTGGTGGAGCTGCGCGGCTTCGCCAACGACGCCCAGCCCACGATCACGGCGCTCCGCCCGGCCGCCGGCGAGCTCGCGCCTGCATTGCGCGACGCGGTGGCGCTCGCCCCCGACCTCGAGGCCCTCTTCCGGGGCGTGAACAAGGTGGCGGCCCAGGCACGCACCTCGCTGCCGGCCACGACGCGCACCGTCGACTCCGCGCACACGCTCTTCCGGCGCCTCGAGGCACCACTGCGCGACGCGGTGCCGATCGTCGACTTCCTCGGTATGTACAAGCAGGAGCTCGTGAACTCCTTCGCCAACCTGGCGGCGGCCACGCAGGGCTCGGAGAAGGTCGGCGGCCGCGACCTCAAGTACCTGCGTGCGCTCGTGCCGGTGAACGCCGAGGCGCTCGTGGCGGCGGACAAGCGGCTCCCCTCCAACCGCCACAACGCCTACCTCGCGCCGAACGGGATGGACAAGCTCGTGGGCGGGCTCGAGGCCCTCGACTGCTCGAACGCCGGCGAATCCCCGATCCCCGCCCCGGCCTGCAAGCAGCAGGCGCCGCTCGAGTTCCGCGGGCGCAAGCGGCTCTACCCGAAGGTCGACAGAGACCCGTAAGGAACGCTCGTTGTTCACTCAGTCCGGCCGTAGCCGGTTCGAGTGACCAACGAAGCCCGCGCAACCGCTTCCGCGCGGATCTGATCGCCCACCAGGCCTGGTACGCCGAACACCAGGAGGCCCTCGACACCGTGGCCTC
Organism: Thermoleophilaceae bacterium; assembly: GCA_013696425.1. Classification (GTDB taxonomy): domain Bacteria; phylum Actinomycetota; class Thermoleophilia; order Solirubrobacterales; family Thermoleophilaceae; genus JACCYP01. The sequence continues at coordinate 3,767 of JACCYP010000032.1, read as the reverse complement.
GTGGCGGAGCGGCGGGACCCTTCCTAGCGGCAGCCGGCCTTCTTGAGCCTGGCCTCTAGCGAGGTCAAAACCTCATCTCGCCGCGAACAGGCGCCACTCGCCCGGCACTCCCTTTAGGGCGGTCTCGCCGCGCTCCTCGAACTCGAGCCCCGAGCCCACCACCAGGTCCTTCACCGTGCTTGACACGAGCACCTCGCCCGGTCCGGCCTTCGCGGACACGCGCGCGCCGATGTGCACCGCCATCCCGCCGACGTCGTCGCCGATCAGCTCGCATTCGCCCGTGTGGAGGCCGGCGCGCACCTCGATGCCGAGCCGCTCGACCTCGGCGCAGATGTCCTGCGCGCAGCGCACCCCGCGGGCCGGGCCGTCGAAGGTCGCGAGGTAGCCGTCCCCGAGTGACTTGATCGCCCGGCCGCGGTGGCGATCGACGTGCTTGCGAACGAGCGTGTCGTGCCGGCCGAGCAGTTCGCGCCAGCCGGCGTCGCCCATCGTCGCGGCACGCTCGGTGGAGCCGACGATGTCGGTGAACAGCACGGTGGAGAGCACGCGCTCGGGCTCACGCCCGGGGCGCTGGCCGGTCACGAATTCCTCGACCTCGTCGAGGATCGAGTCCTGGTCGCCGATGGTCCAGATGTGGTCGCTGCCCTCGAGCATCACGAGCCGGGCGCCGGGGATCCGGTCGGCGAGCTGCTGTCCCAGTGGCAGCGGGGCCACCATGTCGAACTCCCGGTGAAGCACCAGCGTGGGCACGTCGATACTGCCGAGGATCGGCCGCACGTCGATCTCGCGGTAGAGGGTGAGCAGGTTCTTGGCACCCCGGAGGCTTGTGCCCTGACGTAGGAACTTCGCCCACCATTCGGTGAACTCCGGGTCCTCGGCGACCGACGGAGCCCAGAGGTGTGCGCCGACGGGGCCGCCCCAGTCCTCGTCGAAGAGCTGCATCAGGGAGTCGAGGCTCTCATCGCCGATCAGGCTCTGTGTGTAGAGCGAAGCGAAGGTCCCGTACAGCACGAGCGCGCGCGTGCGGTCGGGGTGGGTCGCCGCGAAGAGCATGCTCATAGGCCCGCCCTCCGACGCGCCGAACAGCACCGCCCGCTCGGACCCGGCGGCGTCCATGACCGCGTGCAGGTCCTCCATCGACTCCTCCAGCGTCGGCGGGCGGCCCAGCCGGTCGGACATTCCCTGCTCGCGCTTGTCGTAGGTGATCACCCGCGCGAACGAAGCGATGCGCTCCATGAACCGGAGGTTCGCCGGGTACTCGGCAAACAGCTCGACATGCCACACGAAGCCTGGGACGAGCACGAGATCGATCGGCCCTTCGCCGATCACCTTGTAGGCAAGGTTCACCTCGCCGTTCCGCGCGTATCGGGTGCGCGGAAGGTCCAGGGTCAGGCCTCGACGACCTCGAACGAGGTCATCGCCTTGAACTCATCGAAGCGCTCCTCGACCTCTTCGCGTGTGAGGCGCGCCACCCGCTCAGTGCCGAAATCCTCGACGTTGAAGGACGCGAGCGTGGACCCGTAGGTCATCGCGCGGCGCAGTGCGCCCGTGTCCTCGGCGTCGTCCTGGGAGTCCAGGTAGCCGAGGAAGCCGCCCGCGAAGGAGTCGCCGGCGCCGGTCGGGTCGTTCACGGACTCGAGTGGATAGGCGGGAAGCGCGAAGAACTCGTCGGGCGCGTAGAGCGCGGCGCCGTACTCGCCCTGCTTGGCGATCACCGCGCGCGGGCCGAGATCGATGATCTTCCTAGCCGCGTGGAGCAGGTTCGGCTCCTCGGTGAACATGCGGATCTCGGCGTCGTTCATGAACACGAGGTCCACGCCGGAGATCGTCTTCTCGAGCGAGTCGCGCGCGGTCTCGATCCACAGGTTCATCGAGTCGAGGCCAACCCGGCCCGCGTCCGGCGCCTGCTCGCGCACCTCACGCTGGAGGTCCGGCTGGATGTTCGCGAGGAAGAGGGTGTCGGCAGCCTTCGACTCCTCGGAGAGCTTCGGGTCGAAGTCCCCGAACACGTTCAGCTGCGTGTCGTCGGTGTGGGCGGTGTTCAGGTCGAACTCGTAGTGGCCCTTCCAGAAGAACGTGTCACCGCCCTCGACGTGCTCGATGTCGTCGGTGTTCACGCCGCGGCCGTGGAGCACGCCGTACTCGGCGTCGCCGAAGTCGTCGCCCACCGGCCCGACCACGCGTACGTCGGTGAAGAAGGAGGCCGCGAGCGAGAAGTGGACGGCGGAGCCGCCGAGCATCTTCTCCCGCTCTCCGAAGGGTGTCTTGACCGCGTCGAAGGCGATCGATCCGACAACAGTGAGGCTCATAGGGTCGAGGAGGGTAGCCTGCTGCGCCTCATGCGCGCTGTGCGGATCGACGAGTGGGGAGGGCCGGAGGTGCTGAAAGTGGTGGACGACGCGCCCATTCCGGAGCCCACCGAGAATGAGGCGCTCGTGTGTGTCTCCCGCGCCGGCATCAACTTCGCGGATACACACCAGCGCGAGAACTCCTACATCGCGAAGTACGAGCTGCCGTTCACTCCCGGCGGCGAGGTGGCGGGGGAGATCGACGGCCGGCGGGTGGTGGCGCTCATGCCGAGTGGGGGCTACGCCGAGTACGCGCTCGCGCCCGTCGATCGCGTGTTCGACATCCCCGACGGCGTGGAGGACGGCGAGGCGCTCGCCCTCGTGCTCCAGGGGCTCACCGCCTGGCACCTCTATCGCACGATCGGGCGCGTGGGCGAAGGGGAGACCGTGGTGGTGCACGCTGCGGCCGGCGGAGTCGGATCGCTCGCCGTGCAGCTCGGGCCGGCGATGGGCGCGGGCCGGGTGATCGCCACGGCCTCCTCGGCCGAGAAGCGCGAGCTCGCCCTGGAGCTCGGTGCGGACGCCGCCCTTGACCCGAACTCCGAGGACCTCGAGGCGGAGCTGATCGAGGCGAACGGCGGCGAGAGGGTCGACGTGGTGTTCGAGATGGCCGGCGGGCGCGTGTTCGAGCAGAGCATGGAGGCGCTTGCGCCGTTCGGGCGGATGGTGACCTACGGCATCGCGAGCCGCGAGCAGAACGAGCTGAAGACCGGCCGACTGATGCGCAAGAGCTGGACGGTGGCGGGCTTCTGGTTCATGCACTGCCTCGCGAGGCCGGAGGAGATGATGCGCGAGCCGCTGCGCGACCTCTTCGAGCGCGCGGCGCGCGGTGAGATCCGCGCGGTGGTGGGCGGCACCTACCCGCTCTCCGACGTGCGCCGCGCGCACGAGGACATCGCCGGGCGCAAGACGAGCGGCAAGCTCCTCCTGGACCCGTCCGCGTGAAGGTCGCCTACGGGGAGGACCCGTCCCAGTACTGCGAGCTGAAGACCCCGCGCGGCAAGGGCCCGTTCCCGGTGGCCGCGCTCTTCCACGGCGGGTTCTGGCGGATGAAGTACGGCCGCAAGACGATGTGGCTGATCGCGCTCAGCCTCCGCCGTCACGGCTTCGCCACCTGGAACGTGGAGTACCGCCGGATCGGGGCCGGTGGCACCGGCGGCTGGCCGATGACGCTCGAGGACTGTGCGGCGGCCATGGATCTGCTCGCCGAGCGCCCCGAGCCGCTCGACCTCGAGCGCGTGACCACCGTCGGCCATTCCGCCGGAGGCCACCTGTCGCTGTGGACCGCGGCGCGGCACCGCCTCCCTGCCGGCGCGCCCGGAGCCGACCCGCGCGTTCGCCCGGCCCGTGCGGTGAGCATGGCCGGGTGCTCAGACCTCGACGCGATTCAGGCGCTCGCCGGCGGCGGGCCCTCGGCGG
>JACCYP010000031.1 GCA_013696425.1 Thermoleophilaceae bacterium | reverse complement strand
GTGATGGCCGGAGGCATCTCGGCGGAAGAGGAGCGCCTGCTCGCCGATCCGCGCCACGCCGGGATGGTGGAGCACGCGGGCGCGCTGCCCCGTCCGGCCGCGCTGGCGCTGCAGCGCTCCGCTGGCGCCCTCGTGGTGCTCGCCGCCGGCGCCCGCTCGATCGCCACCGGGAAGCTGTTCGAGTACCTCGCGGCGAGGCGGCCGGTGCTCGTGCTCGGAGAGGACTCCGAGGCGGCGCGGATCGTCGAGTCCGCCGGGGCCGGCATCGCCGCGCCTGCCGATGACCCGGGCGCCATCGCCGCGGCGATCGACCGCCTGGCCGCGGGCGAGGTCGTGCCCTCGGGCGAGAATCTCGAGCGCTACGGGTGGCCGGCACTCGCCGAGCGCTACGCGGAGGTTCTGGCACGCGCCGTCGCGCGGAGATATCAGGTCCGCTGAGGGCGGCTCAAACCTCGGTCAGACGCGCAGGGCCGCCAGCACCAGCCGCCAGTAGAGGCGCAGGCCGGCGCGCAGGGGCGCGAGCGTGGCCGCGCGTCCGAGGTAGGGCGAGTCGAGGTCGGGAGTGAGATGGCGCGCGAACTCCGCGGGGGAGATCGTGCGCCCCGCCTGGATCGTGCGGCGCTCGGCCAGCAGGCGCCTCAGCGAGCGCGCGGTGTCGCCGTAGGAGCGGAGCTTCTCCGGCAGCCACCCGCCCGCTGCTGCCACGGCCAGCAGCCCGAGCTCGGTGAGCACGAGCGCCGGCGCCACCGCGGCAAGCAGCGCACCCGGATAGGTGCGCACGATGGTCGCCCAGCGGTTTCGCTCGAGCATCCGCCACTTGTGCGAGCCCTTCGCGAACTCGTAGTCGTGGTCGACCACCGCCGCGGGCAGCACGCCGACGCTCCCTCCGCCCAGACGCACCCGCATGGAGAGGTCCACGTCTTCGAGGTAGAGGAAGTAGGGCTCGGCCATGCCGCCGATCGCAAGGTATTCCGCCCGTGGCATCACGAGGCACGCGCCTGACGCGAACGGCACCTCGCGCGGCCCGCCCACGGAGCCGACCGGATCTCCGACCCGGCCGGACCAGGCGATGCCGGTGAAGTGGACCACCCCGCCGGACGTGTTGACCGTGGCACCCCCCTCCATCGCCACAAGCCCCTGCCAGAGATCGAACGATCCGCCCTCGATCGCGTCGCGGAAGCCGGGCTCCACCACGGCGTCGGGGTTCAGGAACAGCAGCAGCTCCCCGCCGGCCTCGCTTGCGCCGAGGTTGCAGCCGGCGGCGAAGCCGTCGTTTCCGGGTGCGCGCAGCACCCGCGCGGCCGGCGCCGCGCGCTGCGCCACCTCCGCGCAGCCGTCGGAGGAGGCGTTGTCCACCACCAGCAGCTCGTCGTCCGCGCGCAGCTCGTGCAGCAGCGCGGAGAGCGTCCGCTCGATCACGTCGGCGTGATCGTGGGTCACCACGATGGCCGAGAGCCTCGCCGAGCCGGTCATGTCATCGCCCTCAGCCACAGCTCGGCGTTCAGGCAACGCCAGATCGCGCGGTGATCGCGCCACTCCCCGGCCGCGAGGTCGGACTCGATGGCTGCGCCGTCGTAGAGGCCGCGGGCGCGGGCGGCGGGGTCGAGCAGCACCTCGGCGATCCGCTCGCGCATGGCCGGCTCGGCGAGCCAGCGCGCCTGCGGAGGCTCGAAGCCGACCTTGTCGGTGCGGTCGAGCACCGAGTCCGGCACCGCGCCGCGCCCGGCGTCGCGCAGGATGCGCTTGGTCACGCCGCCGGAGTAGAGGAAGCTCGCCGGCGCCGCCCAGGCGAACCCGGCGATGCGCGGGTCGAGCAGCGGCAGGCGCACCTCGCGCGACCACGCCATCGAGGAGCGGTCGGCGTAGCGCAGCAGCTCGGGCAGGATCGTCGCGGTCTGCTGCTCGGCGAGCTGGCGGCGAAGCGGATCGGCCGCGCCCGCGTAGGGCGGGGGCTCGGGACTGCGCTCCGCGCGGGCCGCGCGCTCGACGGTCTCGGAGGCGAGGTAGGGCGCGGCGGTCCTGCGCCGGAAGGTGCGCCGGAGCGGCCCACGCACGAGGCCCACCCCTGCCGAGGCGAGCGTTTCGCGCGGCTCCTTCGACATCGCCCGAGGGCCGAGCGTTCGGGCGCCGTAGCCGCGCGAGATGTCATAGCCCGCGAAGAGCTCGTCGCCGCCCTGGCCGTCGAGCAGCACCGTCACGCCGGCCTCCTCGGCCGCGCGCATCACGCACCACTGCGCGTAGATCGACAGGAATCCGAAAGGCTCCTCGTGACCACGCACCAGCGCGTCGAGATCTCCGAGCAGGGCATCGGCATCTGGTCGGACGGCGTGGTGCTCGACCACGCCGGCCGCCCGGGCCACCGTTTCCGCGTAGCGCCACTCGTCACGCTCGAAGCCGGGGAAGGTTGCCGTGAAGGCGTGGCGGCGGTGATCGCCCGCGAGCTCCGCCGAGAGTGCGACGACGGTCGAGGAGTCGACGCCGCCCGAGAGGGAGGTGCCCACCGGCACGTCGCTTCGCAGCCGCAGGCGCAGCGAGTCGAGCAGCAGCTCGCGCAGGGCGGCCACCGCCTCGGGGTACTCGCCCGGCACCTCCACCTCGGGCGGTCGCCACCAGCGCCCCACCTCGGCCCGGCCGCCGGCGAAGCGCAGCAGGTGGCCGCCGGCGAGCCGCTTGACCCCGCGGAAGAAGCTGCCGCCGAGCGCGGGCATCGCGGCGCGCGTGAGGAAACCCTCGAGGGCTTCCGCGTCCGCCTCCGCTGGGCGGCCGGTGAACGGGAGGAAGGCCGAGAACCGGGAGCCGAACAGCAACCGTTCGCCGACCGTTGCGTAGTAGAGCGGCTTCTCACCGAAGGGGTCCGAGGCGAGCACCAGCGAGCCCTCGTCCTCGTCCCAGACCGCGAGGGCGAACATCCCGTTCAGTCGCCCGAGCGCATCCTCGCCCCACTCCGACCATGCGTGAAGGAGCACCTCGCCGTCGCCCTCGGTCGTGAACGTGTGCCCCCGCCCGCGCAGCTCCTCGCGCAGCTCGCGGTAGTTGTAGATCTCGCCGTTGAAGACGAGCCGCAGGGGCCCGAGGGCGAGCGGTTGGTTCGAGCGCTCGTCGAGATCGATGATCGCGAGCCGCCGGAACGCGAGCCCGGCCGCGGTGCCCTCGTAGAAGCCCTCGCCGTCGGGACCGCGGCGTTCCATCGCCGCGGCCATGGCCTCGAGCGCGGCCCGCTCGGGCGGCGCGCCCACGATCCCGGCGATCCCACACACGGGGGGGACTCTATTTAGAGCGGCCCGACACCGATCAAGCCGGGCAGGATCGCCGGCGAAGCTAGTCTCGCTGGCTTGAGCGACCCTGTTTTCACCGCCCACCTGCGCGGCAACGACCCGGGCGCCTCCGCCCTCGCGGAGTCCGAGCGCCTGCGCCGCCACGAGACCTCCCGCGCCTACCGGCTCACCGAGCGGCTGCGCGCGCTGCGGGGCAAGCCCGCGCTCCCGCGGACCACCCTGCAGGAGCGCCGCGACGCCGTGGAGGTGATCGCGGCCGACCGCGTCTATCGCGCCTGGGTGGGCGCGAGGCGGCTGCGCCCGGGGGGCCGCGCCACGGCCCCGGACCCCTCGCAGCGGATCGACGATGCCATCGAGACGCTCAAGGTGGTTCCCTGGCAGGAGCTCCAGCGCCGGGGGTGGAACTTCCAGCCCAACCACTTCTACTGGCCGCTGAACGACCACGAGTTCCTGGCCGGGAACGCGCCCCTCTGGCATGACCGCGGTCATCCGCGCGAGATCGAGTGGGACACCGCGGCGCAGGCGGAGCTGTGGGCGCGGCTCTCCTCACACGCCCCCGAGCTCGACGACGTGCCCGAGCGCGCCGATCCCGGCGGGCCTGCCGTCTACCAGTGGCGCAACAACGCCTTCGGGGGCGACGACGCGAAGGTCTACTACGGGCTCATCCGCGAGCTGGCGCCCAAGCGCGTGGTGGAGGTCGGCTGCGGGTGGTCGAGCCTCATCCTCGACCGTGCGATCGGGCAGAACGCCACCCCCACCCAGGTCACCCAGATCGAGCCGTTCCCGGACGAAAGGATCTTCGCCGCGCTGCCGCGGGAGTGGGTGCGTCATGAGGTGCTGATCCAGCACGCCCCGTTCGACCCGTTCAAGGAGCTCGAGGCGGATGATGTCCTCTTCTACGACGGGTCACACTGCGTGAAGACGGCGAGCGACGTGAACTGGCTCTTCTTCGAGGTGCTGCCGAGACTGCGACCGGGAGTCTGGGTTCACATCCACGATGTGTTCTTCCCCGACGACTACCACGACGAATGGGTCCTCGAAGAGGGCCTGTCGTGGAACGAGCAGTACCTGCTGCAGGCGTTCCTGATGAACAACGACTCCTGGCGGGTGCGCTTCGCCTGCCGAATGGCGGGCGGCGACGGCGGCTCCGTCTGGCTGCAGAGGACACAATGAGAGGCATGAGCGTCCGTCATCTGGCCGTGGTCCCCGCCTACAACGAGGCCGCGAGCGTCGAGCGCGTGGTGGGTTCGCTGCGCGAGCACGCACCCGAGTTCGACGTCCTCGTGATCGACGACGGATCCACCGACGACACCTTCGACCGCGCCACCGCGGCCGGCGCCCGCGTGCTGCGGCACCCGTTCAACCTCGGGATCGGTGGCGCCGTGCAGTCGGGCTTCACCTTCGCCAAGGAGCGCGGCTATGACTTCATGGTCCAGGTGGACGGCGACGGCCAGCACGATGCCGGCCAGATCGAGGTGCTCCAGCGCACGATGGCCTCGGAGGGCGTCGACGTGGTGTGCGGCTCGCGCTTCATGGACGACTCGGGGCACTACCCCGCGCCGATCTCCCGGCGCACCGGCATCCACATCTTCGCGTTCATCCTCTCGCGCCTGGTCGACGGGCGGATCTCCGATCCCACCAGCGGCTTCCGCCTCTACAACCAGCGCGCGATCAGCCTCTTCGCCCGCGACTACCCGCACGACTACCCCGAAGTGGAGGCCGTGCTGATGCTCCACCACCACAAGCTGACCCTGCGCGAGGTGCCCGTGCGGATGTTCACCCGCGAGGGCGGGGTGTCCTCGATCTCCTCGGGCAAGTCGGCCTACTACATGATCAAGGTGCTGCTCGCACTCTTCATCGGGCTCGCCCGCGCACGCCCCGTCCCGGAGCCCGGCGAGGCGGCTGCGGTCTCGGCGAGCCAGGGGCTCTGATGGACAGCAAGATCCAGATCGTCTCGATCGTCGGCGCGGCCATCCTGCTGCTCGCGATCCTCGACCTCGTCCGCCGGCGGCGGCTGCTCGAGCGCTACGCCCTGCTGTGGCTGCTCGCCGCGGTGGTGGTCCTCGGCCTCGCGATCTGGCGCGACGGCCTCGAGGAGATCGCCAGCGCTGTCGGCGTCGCCTATCCCCCGAACGCGTTGTTCCTGATCGCCTTCGGCTTCATCCTGCTGCTGCTGCTGCACTTCTCGACCGCGGTGAGCAAGCTCGCCGACCAGTCGAAGATCCTCGCCCAGCGCCAGGCGCTGCTGGAGGAGCGCCTGCGCGAGGCGGAGGAGAAGCTCGGCGACCCCGAGAAGGTCGAGGAATGGCAGACGACCTAGGCCGCCGGCCACCCCGCCGCCCATAGCCTCCAAGCCCCACCGCATCGCAGCGCTCCTGTTCGCAGGCGCCGTGCTGGTCCTCCTCTGGCCGGCGCTCTTCGGGGGCAGGGTGCTCTCCCCCGGTGGCGAGAACCTCGTCCTCTCCGACGTGGTCGACGTGCTCCAGCCGTGGCTCGAGTACGCCCGCGAGTCGATCCGCGCGGGCGACCTGCCGGGCTGGAACCCCTACACGCTTGCCGGCGCGCCGTTCTTCGCGAACGCGCAGGCGGCGGTGCTTCAGCCCATTCGGCATTCCGGTCTGGATCCTCCCCTTCGACCTCGGGCTCGGCGTGAGCGCTGCGCTGAAGCTGTGGGTGGCGGCGATGGGCGCCTTCATGCTCGTGCGCGCGCTCGGCCTCGGCCTGTGGCCGGGGCTCGTGGCCGGGTTCGCCTACGGCTTCCTGCCGTTCGGGATCCTGTGGCTTCAGTACCCGCACTCGAGCGTGTGGACGTTCCTGCCGTGGATGCTCTGGGCGGGCGAGCGGATCGCCCGCGAGGGGCGCCTGCGCGACGCCGGCTGGCTCGCACTCGCCTCCGCGGGCGCGTTCCTCGGCGGCCATCCCGAGAGCGCGGCGCACGTCGCGACCGTCCTCGCGATCTACGGAGCGATCCGCCTGCTCAGGCTCGGCGAGGCCGGCCGGCGCGAGCGACTGCGCCGGTACGGGCTGATGGCGCTCGGCGGGGTGGCCGGCGGGATGCTCGCCGCCGCTGCGCTGCTGCCGGTCGCGCTCAACCTCCGCGACGCCGCGTGGGTCGAGGGACGGGCCACGCAGGGCGGGTTCCACCTGCCGCTCGAGTCGTGGCGCACCTTCTTCTTCCCCGATTGGTGGGGGCGCCCCACCGGCGGCCAGCTCCCCGGCGCGCCCGTGAACTACAACGACCGCGCCGGATCGGCCTCGCTCGCCCTGCGCCGGGTCTGGCCGGCGGGCACCTCGCTGCTGGCGGTGGCGCGCCGGGCGGGTTGATCGGCGGCAGGTCCACGGCCCGGAGGCTGCGGTAGCTTGACGCCATGGCCAAGAAGGCGCTGATAACCGGGATCACCGGCCAGGACGGCTCCTACCTCGCCGAG
>JACCYP010000323.1 GCA_013696425.1 Thermoleophilaceae bacterium | reverse complement strand
GCCTCGTGGTGGGCGAGCTGCCGAACTCCTATGCGAAGCGCCGCCTCGGGGTCGAGCCCGGCACGCGAGGGCCGGCGGCGTTCGTGCTCATCGACCAGTTCGACTTGGTGCCGGCCATCTGGATCCTGCTGCTTCCCGTCTACGTGATGCCGTTGCCGAGCCTGGCGCTCGCCATCGTGGTCGTGACGGCGGTGCACATGGTGATCAACGTCATCGGCTACGCGATCGGCGCCCGCACGGCGCCGGTCTAGGTCCCTACTCGACTACGACGGTCCCCTTCATGTAGGGGTGGAAGTCGCAGATGTAGGGGATCTCGCCGGCCTTCGTGATCGTCACCGTCTTCTTGTCGCCCTGGTCGAGCGCTTCGGTGTCGAAGGAGTCGTCGTCGGCGGTGGCCGTGTGGCCCGCGCTGTCGCTGTTGGTGAAGGTGAGCTTCGTGCCCTTCTTGACCTTGATCATGTCCGGCACGAACTTGAAGTCCTTGATGTCGACCTCGTCCCCAGACTTCGCGTCGCCGGTCGGAGCCGCCGGCTTGGTCTCGGTCGTCGGGAACGTCTCCATATTGGATGTCGGAGACCCAGTCGTGGCGGCCTTGTCCTCCGCGGAATCGTCATCGTCGCTGCCGCAGGCGGTGGGAATGACGATGAGCGAGCCGAGTACGAGCAGTGTGGAAAGACGCGTTGAATTTCTCATGCCAGGACCTTCGCGCCCGCAGCGGGCCCGGATCAAGAGGTGGACGAAGATATGACTCAGCCGGCCAGGCCGAGCGCACGCGTGCCCGCCGCGAGGGCGCCGGCAACCAGCCGAAGGTGACCCCCAGGGCGAAGATGGGCGGGGGCACCATGCGCTCGAACCTACCGCGACCCCTAGAGTGGCGGCATGCGGATCGCGCGCGCAGGGGCGCTCGTCGTTGCAATGCTCGCCTGGGGTTCACCCGCCGCCGCGCAGAGCAGCCTCACGAGCCTGACCGAGACCGTCGACACGGGCGGGGTGCTCGTGCGCTACACGAGCGCCGCGGGCGACCCCCGCAGGATCGACGCTGCCACCGCGGGCGCGCTCGCCGCGAACGCCCAGGCGGCGCTGGCGGCGCAGACGACCCGGCTCGCCATGCCACCGCCGCTCGATCCCAAGGTCGACGTATACGTGACCACCATCCCCGCCAGCACCGAGGAGCCGTTCGGCCGCACGATCCCTCGCATCCCCGCCAACCCGCAGTCCGCGGCATACATCCTGATCCAGCCCGGCAAGGCAAAGGACAAGGAGGTGGTCACCCACGAGATGTTCCACGTGCTTCAGTACGCGGTCACGGTCGGCGCGCCGAAGCTCCTCAGCGAGGGCCTCGCCGAGTGGGCGGGCTACCACCTGACCCCGGAGGTCACCGAGCTCCGCACCTACGACCCGCGCGCGCCGCTCGACTGCGCGACCGAGGGTGAGTGCGGCGGAGGGCTCCCCGGCTACAGCTCGTGGCCCTTCTGGGAGTACGCCTCCGAGCGGTTCGGGGAGTCCTTCGGGCGCAGGGTCTATGACCAGCAGGCCCTCCTCGGCCGCACCGCGGCGCCCACCGCCGCGCTCGAGGCCGCGCTGCGGGCGCGGGGCTCGAACCTCTCCGCGTCGTTCCGGGAGTTCGCCGCGAAGAGCCTGCGCGGTGACTTCACGGGCCCGCTCCTGAAGGGTGAGGACTTCGCCCGGTCGCTGCCCGTGGACTACGTCCTCGGCACCAAACCGAAGAAGCTGCGGGCGCGGCGCTTCACCCTCGATCGTCTCAGCACCGCGTACCTGGAGGTGGGCCGCGAGGGGTCGCGGTGCCGCCCCGGGCGGCTGACGCTGCAGGTCTCCGGCGCGTCGACTCCGACGGCATTCATCGCCGCCGGCCAGACCGGCAAGCGGACGAAGGCCGTGAGGACCGCCGGCGGGCGGGCGAAGATCGCGGCCCGCTTCAAGAGCTGCCGGCGCGCCGGGCTCGGCGTGGCTCTGATCAACGCCGGCACCGCGGGCAAGGTGACCTTCAAGGTCACCGGCGCTTTCACCGTCCGCTAGCCGCGTCCTAGGCTCTGGCGATGTCTCCGATGCTGTTCCTCGCGAAGCGATAACAGTAGACCGCTCGCGCATGGGGCGGCTCGCGCGCGTCGAGCGCTACCCGCTCTTCTACGTCACGGCCACCGTCACCCGGCTCGCCGACGAGATGTTCTCCGTCGGCGCGGTCCTGCTCGTGCTCGAGCGCACCGGCAGCGCGGTCGTGGCAGGGCTCGTGGTCGCGGCCACGGCGCTGCCGAGCCTCGTGACCGGCCCGCTGCTCGGCGCCTGGCTCGACATCTCGGGCAAGCGCCGCCGGCTGATGCTGCTCGACCAGGTGCTAGTGGTGATCATGCTCGTGACGCTCGTGCTCGCGGCGGGCAACGTGCCGGACTGGACGCTCCCGCTGGTCGCCCTGATCGCCGGCGTCACCTGGCCGCTGTCCTTCGGTGGCTTCTCGAGCCTGGTCCCCATCCTCGTGCCGGGCGAGCTGCTGCCGGAGGCGAACTCGATGGAGGCTGCGAGCTACGACATCGCGATCATCGGCGGCCCGGCGCTCGCGGGCACGCTGGTCGCGCTCTTCAGTCCCGAGGTCTCGCTCATCACCCAGGCGGGCATCTCGCTCGTCGGCTTCGGGCTGATCGCCTCGATCCCGGCGCTCGATCGCACTGCGGATTCGGGCCGCGCGCTTAGGGAAACCGTGGTCGGCGGCCTGCGCGCGCTCTTCTTCACCCCGCAGCTGCGCTCGGCCACCGCCATCGGCACGCTCTCACTGGCGGGCCTCGGCCTGCTCACGGTGGCGTTCCCCTTCTTCGCGATCGAGTCGCTGGGCGAGAACCGCGGCGTGGCCGGTTACCTGTGGGCGGCGTTCTCCACCGGCTCCATCATCGGCTCGATCGGGCTCGTGTCGCTGCTCCATCGCTTCAGGCCGGAGCGGATCATGCTCGTGGCGACCGGCCTGTCCGGCGTGGCGATGCTGCTCTGGCCGCTCGCCTCCGTGCTGCCGCTCGCCCTGGCGTTCATCGCCGTCTCCGGGCTGTGCGACGGCCCCGGGCTCGCGGCCACCTTCTCCACGCGCCAGCAGTACACGCCGCGCGAGCTATACGGGCAGGTCTCCACCACGGGGGTGGCCTTCAAGGTGAGCGCGTTCGCGATGGGCGCGGCGGTGGCGGGGCCGGTCGTGGTGGCGCTGGGACCCGAGGGCGCGATCTGGGTGTGCGCGGGGATGCAGTTCCTGGCCGTGGGGGTCGGCGCGCTGCTGGCGCGCGACTTCAGCGCTCGCCGGGCGGCAGCCGCGTAGTCGGATCCTCGCCGGGCTCCTCGAGCCCCGGCAGCTCCTCCTGCTCGCCGGTCGAGCCCGGCTCCCCCGGCGGGCGGTACTCGAGCGGCTCCTCGGGAAAGGACACGGTCTCCTCCTCTGCGCGCAGCACGGGCGCCCTCTGCAC
>JACCYP010000320.1 GCA_013696425.1 Thermoleophilaceae bacterium | reverse complement strand
CGATCGACTCGATCCTCGGCCAGAGGGTCGAGGACCTCGAGCTGATCGTGGTCGACGACGGCTCGACCGACGCCACCCCCGATATCGCCTCCGGCACGGGCGACCCGCGTGTGCGCCACCTCCCGCTGCCCCACATGGGGATCTCGATGAGCCTCAACCGCGGCTTCGCCGAGGCTCGCGCGGACTACGTCGCGGTGCTCGACGCCGATGACTGGGCGCTGCCCGACCGGCTGGAGCGTCAGCTCGAGGTGCTCGAGTCGCGGCCCGAGGTGGCGGTGGTTGGCTGCTGGATGGACGAGGTCGATGCGCAGGGCACGCGCCTCAAGCCTCGCTTCGGGCGGCGGATGGCCGACGCGACCGGCGACGTGACCGAGCTGATCATGCGCTTCAACCCGATTCCCAACACGAGCGCCGCAATGCGCCGCAGCGCCGTGCTGGATGTCCGCGGCTACGACCCTCGCTACAAGTACGCGATGGAGTACGACCTGTGGCTGAGGCTCGCGGAGTCCCACCGGATCTGGAACCTCAGTGAGGTCCTCGCCGTGCGTGAGATGGGGGGTTCGAACGTGGCCGTGCGCAACGACCGCGACCAGGTGGGGGAGACCGTCCGGATGAAGCTCGCCGCCATCCGGCGCCGGCGAAGCGCCGCCGGGGCCGACGGGCTGATCCACCCGGTGCTGTCCTACGTGATGCCGCTGCCGCTCAAGCGCGCTCTGCGCCGTGCGCGCGGCATGGCACGCTAAACCGAGGCGGTCCAACGCTCGCGGTTGTCGTCGTGGATCTCGGTGAGGATCTCCTCGATGCCGTACTCGGGCGTCCAGCCCGGATAGTCGGCCATGAACGGGCCGAGGTCGCTGATCCACCACCGGTGATCTCCGATCCGCGCCTCGTCCGAGAGCGTCCAATCGAGTTCGCGCCGGGCGATGCGCTCGCAGCTCTCGATGGCCTCGAGCATCGAGCAGTTGCTCGCCCGCCCTCCGCCGAGGTTGTAGATCGCACCGGGGCGCGGGGCGGCGTGGAAGGCGTCGATCGCGCTTGCCACGTCGCGGCTGTGGAGGTTGTCCCGCACCTGCTTTCCCTCGTGGCCGTAGATCGTGTACGGCTCGCCCGTCACGGTGCAGCGGATCAGGTAGGAGAGGAACCCGTGCAGCCGCGCGCCGGCGTGGGTCGGGCCGGTGAGGCAGCCGCAGCGCAGGCACACCGTGGGCATGTCGAAGTAGCGCCCGTACTCCTGCACCATCAGGTCGGCCGCAGCCTTCGAGACGCCGAAGAGGGAATGGGTGCAGTCGTCGATCGACATCGAGGTGTCGATTCCGCGCGCATAGCGGTGGTCCTCGGGAAGCTCTAGGCGCTTGCCCTGGTCCTCGAGCGGGAGGTGGTTCGGCCGGTCCCCGTAGACCTTGTTGGTGGAGAGGAACGCGAACGTGGCGCCGGGCGCGTGGCGGCGCGTGGCCTCGAGCAGGTTCATCGTGCCGGTGGCGTTCACGCCGAAGTCGACCTGGGGATCGGAGGCCGCCCAGTCGTGTGAGGGCTGGGCGGCGGCGTGGACCACGATCTCGATGGCGCTCGCCTCGGCGAAGAGACTCATCACGCCGTCGCCGTCGCGGATGTCCAGATCCACCGAGCGGAAGCCGTCCACCTCGGCGCTCAGGGCTTCGGTGACGGAGGCTGTCGAGGCCTCGGGCCCGAAGAAGCGGGCCCGCATGTCGTTCTCGACACCGATCACGTCGAACCCGTGCGCTGCGTAGTGGCGGACCGCCTCGGAGCCGATGAGCCCACCCGATCCGGTGACAATCGCCGCGGGCACGGCGCCTATTGTGCCGAAGTGCCCGGTTCGGCGACCGTCCGGTAGTGCTCGATCATGGCGCGCGTATTGCGCTCGGTGTCGAACAGGCGCCGCGCCGCGGCCGGGCCGCCCTCGCGCAGCGTGGCCTCGAGGTCTGGGGAGGCGAGCACCTCCTCGACCCGGTCCGCGAGCTCAGCCGGGCCGGGGGAATGGGTCTTCAGCACCTCCACGCGGTCCTCGAGCAGCTTCCCGGAGCCAACGGCGAACGTGACGGTCGGGGTGCCGGAGGCGAGGTAGGCCTGGAGCTTCGAGGGCAGGCACAGGCGGTTGAGCTCGGAGCCGCGGTCGGGCTGCACGAGCACCGCGGCAGCGCGCAGCAGCGCGGGCACGCCGGCGAACGGCAGATAGCCGAGAAAGCGGACGTGGTCGGGCTCGAGGCCCGCGTCGGCCACCATCTGCGCTGGTTCCCGGCGCGCGGAGAGCCCGCCCGCGTGCACGAAGGAGAGCGGGTGCCCGCGCCGGCGCACCTCGGCCACGGCCTCGAGCCCAATCCGGAAGTCGTCCTCGCGGGCGGGGTGGACGTGGCCGGTGTAGAGGGCGAAGGGCTCGCCGGGAAGCTCGGCCCGGACGGCGGGGTCGATCGACCCGGGTACTCCGGTGGGGGCGGCCACCGGCAGGATCGTCACGCAGTCGCGGCCGAGGCGGGACTCAACGTGCTTGGCGAGCGTGGGCGTGAGGGCGTCGAAGCCGACGGCGTTGCGTGCGCTCCAGCGCAGTGACGCGCGGGTGGAGAAC
>JACCYP010000312.1 GCA_013696425.1 Thermoleophilaceae bacterium | reverse complement strand
CCCCAGCCCGGCTACGGCGGCCCCGTGCCGCCCGGCGGCTGGCAGCAGCAGGCCGCCGCTGCCGCGCCCCAGACCTGGCAGGGCCCGCTCGCCTCCTGGGGCAACCGCGTGGCCGCACAGCTGATCGATGGGCTGATCGTCTTCGCCGCGCTCATCCCGCTCGTCGGAGTACCGGCCATCGGCTTCGCGGTGAGCGACGCGCTCGGCATCGTTCTCATCATCCTCGGCGGGCTCGTGTGGCTCGTGTTCGCGTTCATGTATTCCACTTGGCTCATGAAGCGCGAGGCCCAGCACAACGGCCAGACCTGGGGCAAGCAGGCGATGTCGATCCGCGTGACCCAGGACAACGGCCAGCCCTTCGACCTGGGCAGCGCAGCCATGCGCCAGATCGTGATCATCGGCTTCGGCCTGGGCATCGCAGGCTCGTTCACGGCCGGCCTCGCGTATCTCGTGGACTACCTATGGCCGCTGTTCGACGACGAGAACCGCGCGCTGCACGACATGCTCGCGAAAACGCATGTCGTGAAGGCCTGAACCGCCGGGTCAGGCCTTTACGGCTACCACGCCCGAGCCGCCGCCCATGACGCGGCGGCCCTCGTCGGTCACGATCGTCTGCTCGCGGCCGGGCCCGACCGATACGAGCACGATCGGCACGCCCACGAAGTCGGAGATGAACGCCAGGTAGTCCTGGGCGGTCTGGGGGAGGTCCTCCCACCGCCGGGCGCCGGCGATGTCGTCGTGCCATCCGGGCCGGTCCACGTAGTCGCCCTCGGCCTTGTGCAGGACCGACTGGTTGTAGGGGAAGTGATCGAAGCGGGCACCCTCGGGACCGGTGTAGGTCGTGGCGACCGGCAGGGGGTCGATGCCGGTGAGCACGTCGAGCTTGGTGATGGCGAGGCCCGTTAGCCCGTTGATCCGCGCGGCGTAGCGCAGCGCGACGAGGTCGAGCCAGCCGGTGCGCCGCGGGCGCCCGGTGGTGGTGCCGAACTCGTGGCCGGCCTCGCGGATGCGCTCGCCGACCTCGTCGAAGAGCTCTGTGGGGAAGGGGCCCGCGCCGACGCGCGTGACGTAGGCCTTGGCGACACCCCACACCTCGTGGATGTCACGCGGCCCCACTCCGGCGCCGACGCAGGCGGCGCCCGCGACCGGGTTCGAGGAGGTGACGAAGGGATAGGTGCCGTGGTCGATGTCGAGCAGCGCGCCCTGCGCGCCCTCGTAGAGCACGTTGCGATCGGCGTCGAGCGCGTTCCAGACGATGGGCGGGGTGTCCGCGATGTGGGGCGCCAGCCGCTGGCCGTAGGAGAGGTAGTCCTCGGTCATCGTGTGGAGGTCGAGCGCGGGATCCTTCGCGAAGGGGCGCAGCGACTGGCGCTTGGGCTCCATCGCGGCGGCGATCTTCTGCTTGAGGATCTTCTCGTCGAGCAGGTCCTGGAGCCGGATGCCGAGGCGGGCGGACTTGTCGGCGTAGCAGGGCCCGATGCCACGCCTGGTCGTGCCGATCTGGCGGTCGCCGAGGCGCGTCTCGCCCGCCTGGTCCAGGAGCAGGTGGTAGGGCATGATCAGGTGCGCGTTGGCGGAGATCTTGAGGCCGCGGACGTCCACCCCGCGGCGCTTCAGGCCCTCGATCTCCTCGAGGAGGACCTTCGGGTCGACCACCACACCGTTGCCGATCAGGCACGACTTGCCGGGGTAGAGGATGCCGCTCGGAATGAGGTGGAACTTCCACGTCTCGCCCTCCCGGACGATCGTGTGGCCGGCGTTGTTGCCGCCCTGGTAGCGGATCACCACATCGGCGTGCTCCGCCATGAGGTCGGTGATCTTGCCCTTGCCCTCGTCGCCCCATTGGGCGCCGACTATCGCTATGCCTGGCATCGGGGCTAGAGGTTACGCCGACTTGGGGATGCGCAGATCGCGGCCCATGATCGGCAGCGGGTCGCCGCAGATCTCCGTGAGCCGGGAGACGGTGCGCCTGCCGATCTGCTCGCGCAGCTCGTCGCGGTCCTCGATGTTGGTCGTGACCACGATCGAGCGCTGGTTCTGCCAGCGCTCGTTGACGAGGGAGTAGAGCTGCTCCAGCACCCATTCGGTGCGCTTCTCGGCCCCGAGGTCGTCGAGGTGGAGGAGGTCGACGCTCGCGAGGCGGCGGAAGAGCTCGAGGTAGGAGCTGCCAGAGCCGTCCTCGTAGGTGGCCTTGATGTCCGCGAGCAGATGGGGCACGGAGTACACGGCCACGTCGCGGCCGGCGTCGATGGCCGCCTTCGAGACGAGCATCGCGAGGCTCGTCTTGCCGGTACCGACGTCGCCGTAGAACCACAGTCCCTTGCCGGCCTCGAGGTTCCAGTCGATCTTGCGCGCGAAGTCCTTGACATGCCTGACGATGCCCGGGTTCATGTCGACCACCGGCCTGCGGTCCCAGCCGACGCCGCGGAAGCGCTTGGGGATACCGGTGCCGAGGCGCCGGCGGCCTTCCTGGATCCGCTGGGCGCGGCACTCGCACGGACGGGCGTCGCTCGTCTCCTCGTCGAGGAGCCACCCGCTGCCGTCGCAGATGCCCTTGGGGCAATAGCCCTCGGTCATGGGCTAGAAGTCGCCGCCGGCTGCGGCGGGTTGGTCGACCGCGCGGTCGCGGTAGAGGTTGGCGAACTTCGGGTGGCGCGACACGAATGCGAGCGTGATCTCCCCGACGGGACCGTTGCGGTGCTTGGAGATGATCAGGTCCGCCTCGCCCGGGCGCTCGGTCTCCTTCGGGTTGTAGTACTCGTCGCGATAGATGAACATCACGAGGTCGGCGTCCTGCTCGATCTGACCCGACTCACGCAGGTCCGAGAGCAGCGGGCGCTTGTCGGGCCGCGACTCGACGGCACGCGATAGCTGGGAGACAGCGATCACCGGGATCTTCAGCTCGCGCGCGAGGATCTTCAGCCCGCGCGAGATCTGGCCGATCTGCTCGACCCGGCTCTGGCTCGAGTCCTCCGGACGCATCAGCTGGAGGTAGTCGACGATCACGAGGCCCAGCCCGCCGTGCTGGGTGTGCAGCCGGCGCGCCTTTGCGCGCAGCTCGTGGATGCCGATGTCGGAGGAGTCGTCAACGTAGAGCGGCGCGCCGGCGAGGTTCTCCGTGGCCTTCAGCACCTTCGGCCACCGGTCGGCCGAGATCTTGCCCTTGCGCAGGTCGTCGCCGTTCAGCTTCGCCTGCGAGGCGACGAAGCGCTGCGCGAGCTCCGTCTCGGACATCTCGAGCGAGAACAGCGCGACCGGCTTGTCGTAGTCGACCGAGGCGTTCTCGGCCATGTTGGTTACAAGGGCGCTGTTGTGAACGCAGAAGTCGTCAGCTACGAAGTTGTGGTCCTCGGGCACCTCGATGTCGTAGGTCTCAGCCTCGCCGGCGGGCTCGATCGAGATGACCTCGTCCCACCATACGTCGGATCGGGCGAGCGCCTCCAGCTCCGGGTCGTTGCTCCAGTCGGCGATCTCGCCGAGAAGCGAGCGCGAGAGGCCGCGCCGACCGACGTGCCAGTTGTGGCTTACCGGCCGGCCCGTGGCCACGGCCATCTGGCGCCAGGAAAGGTCGCCCTTCGCAACTTCGACGCGGTCCCACACGGCGGCCGGGATCGTGTCCACGTTGGTCCGTTGACCGACGAGACCAAGCCCATCGAGAACCCGCTCGAGGCGATCCTCCTTGCCACAGACCCTGACGGTCTCGCAGAAGACCTCGAGATCGCGCTGGCCGGTGATCAACACCTCGCGGGCGACGGTCGTAGTTCCTTCGTAGACGTCCCGCTTCAGCTTGCGGATCTTCGAGACAACCCCGAGCCGCAGCAGCAGGTGCTGGACGCCGTGGGCGAGTCGCTCGCTGATGGTCGTGTAGCCGATCTGGCGCAGCCTGTCGCTGGCGTACACATGGCCATCGCACCCATAGAGCACAGAAAGAAAGCGCGCGATCTGCTCGGGTGGGAGCTCGAAGATGGCATCCGGAACGAACTTCGCGGCTGAGCCCTTGCCCCACTGCCCGTGTTCTTGCATGAGAAGGCGCACGGGATTTGGGGGTCCACCGCGGCCTGCACTGATGCAGGCGGTGCCGTTCGATCCTGCCGAGCACTGAAGCCGGCAGCCCAGCGCGGCGGCGGCCCGTTCCACCTCCGGGAGCACGGGTGAGTCCTCTCCGAAGCAGAAGCGCGGACTGTTCTGCGTGAGGTTGCCGTCAGCGATGAGGGCGGCGAGAAGCACCAAATCGTGGTCGGCCATCAGCTCTGAGGACAGTGGTGAGGGAAGCTTGCGCGGGACGGCCACGCGATCGCCCGGTTCGAGCTCGTCGATCGGGGTCCAGCCATGCATCGTGAGGACCGGGTGGTTGCCGGTCGCCTCAACCTGCCGTCCCAGCTTCGTGCGCAGCCGCAGCAGAGGCCTAACGCCGTTTCGGAACGATGCGCTGGCGCGCTGGGTGCGCAGCTTGAGGTCCGGTCCCAAGGCAGACACCCACACGTCCTCGCCGCGCTCGATCGCCGCGACGATCTCGTCCATCCGCCGCCTGCGACCGGTGGTCGGGTCGAGAACGAGCGCCGATCCTGGGAGGCACTTTCCCATGGATGGTCTCGCAGCCAGCACGATCAGGTTGCCGGGCTGGAAGCCGCCCGTGAGCTCGTCAAGATCCTTGTAGCCGGAGGGCGTACCGGTCATCGAGACGCCCTCGCGTGAGACCTGCTCGAGCTTGTCGATCTCGACGTGGAGGACGTCGGCGATCGAGCGCAGGGCGCCGGTAGCGTCGTCGTGGCCGATCTTGAAGAGCTTCGACTCCGACTGCTCGAGGAGGTCGGGCGTGCCGCCCTGGAAGGAGAAGACCTGCTCTTGGATCTCCTGGGCGGCCACCATCAGCCGCCGCCGCTGAGCGAGGTCCTTGACGATCTGGGCGTAATGCTTGAAATGACCCGCGGCCGGCACCGCCGACCCGAGCGAGCGGACGTAGGCCTCGCCCCCCGCCTGCTCGAGCTCGCTGGCCCGCTCGAGCTCGGCAAGCAGCGTGACGGAGTCGACGGGGGAGGGGTCGGCCTTGTCCTGGAGCCGCCGCATGGCGGCGTACACGATCCGGTTGCGACCGGAGTAGAAGTCCTCGGGCTTGAGCTTGACCTCGATGTCGAGGGTGGCAAGCACGTTGGGCGCGAACAGGACGGAGCCGAGGACGGCCACCTCGGCGTCGACGTTCTGGGGCGGTGAGTGGTCTCCACCGCCCGCCATCTCGGGCGGGACCGTTATAGCCATGATGTCGCCCGGGACGCTGGGGCTACTCGGAGGTGACGATCGTCTTGATCGTCGCCTCTACACCGTCGTGAACTTCGACGGTGACCATGTGCGTGCCCGTGGTCTTGATCGCGTCGTCGAGCGCCACCTTGCGCTTGTCGAGCTTCAGCCCGCGAGCGGACTTGACGGCGTCGGCGATGTCCTGCGCGGTGACCGATCCGAACAGCCTGCCGTCCTCGCCGGCCGGCTTTGCGATCGTGAGCACGGTCTTCGACAGCAGCGCAGCGTTCTCGGTGGCCTTCTCGGAAGCCTCCGCAAGAGCCCTCTCCTGCGCCTCCATGCGACGCTGGGCCTCGGCGATGGACGCCTTGGTGGCGGGCTGGGCCAGCTTGCGCGGGACCAGGAAGTTGCGCAGGTAACCGGGCGATACGTCAACGACGTCACCACGCTCCCCGAGCGTCTCGACTTCCTGCAGCAGGATCGCCTCAGCCATCAGAACCCTGCAAACCTTCGCCTGCCTGCGTCGTCGGCCCTTGCGGTGCGTTGCACCGCTTCAGGCCTGCCTTCTTGGCAGGCTTGGTTTTCGGGTTCTGACCCATCGTCATCTGTCGGACACGTACGGGAGCAGTCCGAGCTCCCGGGCACGCTTGACGGCGGTCGCCATCTGGCTCTGGTGGCGACGACAGGCGCCGGTGATCCGCGAGGAGCGGATCTTGCCCTTCTCGCTCATCGCCCTGCGAAGGGCACCGGAGTCCTTGTAATCGATCACGTCGATCTTGTCCCTGCAGAACGGGCAGGACTTCCTGCGGCCTCCGGTAAGCCCCTTCTTGCCGCCCTCGCGGGGCTTACGCTTGTTGTCGTTGCGCTGCTTCGCCATGGGTTCTCAGATCACCGTGGATGTCCACGGCGGCCCGGGAGGATAGCGGGGTACTGCGTCCCGGCCACGGTCGACTCCCCCGGAAGGGCGAGGCTGGAAGGTGTTGCACTGCTACCGGCTCCGCCGGGGACCAGCATCGGAGACCATGTCCCTAGAAGGGGATGTCGTCGTCGGAGCCGCCGCCACCCGTGGATGCCGGGGCGGCCGCGGGCTGGAAGTCGCCGGTGTCAGCGGGGACGTCGGTCTGCTGCGGCGTGAACCGCTGGCCGCCGCCGCTGCTTCCGTTGCCACCGCCGGCGTCGTCGCGCCCGCCCAGGAACTGCACGTTGTCCGCGAGAATGTCCACGGCCTGCCTCTTGCCAGAGCCGTCCTTAGCCTCCCACTCACGCCAGCGAAGGCGCCCGTCGACCGCGACGGGGCGGCCCTTGGAGAGGTACTTGGCGCAGTTCTCGCCCTGGCCGCCGAAGATCGTTACGTCGAAGTAGTTCGGCTGCTCGATCCACTCGCCCGACTGGCCATCTTTGCGGCGGGTGTTGACGGCGATGCGCAGGCTGCAGACAGCGAGTCCGCCACCAGTGCTCGTGAGCTCGGGATCCTTGGTGAGGTTCCCCGTGATCACTACGCGATTCAGATTTGTTCCGGCCATTTCAGCAGGCTCCTGTCTCGAAAAATTGACTGGAATCGAGACTAGCGACGGGGCAGGCCGGAGCGGGCGGGATCGCCCACGTCTTTACGCGGAAGGTGCAGAGTGTTCGCGCTGCCGTTACTCGGCGGGCGACGGCGGCGACGGCTCTTCGTCGGCCGAGGGGGCGTCCGCGGCGGCACGGGCGGCCACGCGGTCGGTGCCCTCGGAGTCCTCGTCGCGAGCGGCGGGTGCCTCGCGGCGCTGCTCCGGGGGAGCGGCGGTGCCGGGCTTCACCTTGATGATCCGGTGACGCAGCACGTCGTCGGTGATCTTCAGGTTGTGGCCCAGGCTGTCGAGCAGAGCGGCGTCGCCCTCGAACTGGAACAGGTGGTAGGTGGCCTCGGGCCGGTGGTCGATCTCGAAGGTCATCCGGCGGGTACCCCAGTCGAAGTCGCCGACGATGGAGCCGGTGGACTCGATCCGGGTGCGGGTGTCCTGGAGGATCGTCTCGGAACGGCCTTCCGGCGCGTTCGGATCGAGCATCACGATGAGGTCGTATACCTGAGCCATCAGCGGCGGCGGACGATAGCAGCGCTCCGGGGGGCAGAATCCGCTCCCCAGGGCCTTAGACGGGCATGCCTGAACTGCTCGGAAGGGTCCGCTGGGGAAACCTCGCGCGCGTCGCGGCGCTGCTCGCCGCCGGCGTGCTGATCGCGGTCGGCCCGCGGGCATGCGGCGCCGGTGACCCCGCGGCGCCCCCGGCCACGGGGCTACCCGGTCTCGCGGGTGAGGCGGCGGAGGAGCCGGAGTTCGGGATCGCGCCGAAGCCGAGGGTTCGGCCCGGTGCTCGCCGGAAGCCCAAGGCGAAGCCGCCGTCTCGCAAGCGCCGTCCGGGGCGGAAGAAGGCCCGGCAGCGGGTGGTTCGTCCGAAAAAGCGGGCGACAAAGGGCAGGCCTCGAGCCGCTCCCGTGGTCCCTCGGCCGCGCAACGCGCCCGCCCCGCCCGCCGTCGTCCCACCGGCGCCCACGCCGCGCTACTACGCGCCGCCGTCACCCAGGAAGCGCCCGAGCAACGAATTCATCCCCGCGGGCTGAGCCCGTTTGCACTTACGTACCGAGACGGTGCTCAACTGCAAGCGGGGGCCGGGCCCGGCCCCCGCTACTGAACCACGCTCGCGGCCTCGGCGCCCGAGCGCTTGCGCTCGATGTCCGAGAGCTGGTCGTCGACCCAGTCGCCCGGGTTGCGGGCGGTCACGATCTTCTCGAGCCCGCGGGCGCGCCAGGCGCGCTCCTCGGCGCTCATCGTGAGCGCGCGGAAGATCGCGTCGGCCTGCTCCTGGACGTCGAAGGGGTTCACCGACAGCGCGAACTCGCCGAGCTCCTCGTGCGCGCCGGTGTTCTCGCTCAGCAGGGACACCCCGTCGTGCTCGTTCACGAGCGGCCCCTCCTTCGCGACGAGGTTCATCCCGTCGAACATCGCGTTCACCATCAGCAGGTCGTAGTGCTTGTAGTAGGCGATCGCCTGCTCGAGGTTCTCCTCGAGGCGCAGGTCGATCGGCATCCAGTCGGTCGTGCCGTGGCGGTGGTTGACGACGGCGACGAGCGCCTCGATCTTCTCGAGGTACTCGACGTACTCGGGCACGTCCTGGCGCGAGGGCATCATCTGCGCCACGAAGGTGACCTTCTCCCGGAATTCCGGGTGCTGCTCGAGGAACATGTCAAAGGCGGTGAATCCGCGCAGCACGTTCTTCGAGAGGTCCGCGCGGTCCACACGCAGGATCAGGTGCTCGCGCTTTCGCTTCAGCAGCGCCTCCTCGTGCTCGCGCACGCCCGGCCGGTTGGCGCTGCGCTCGAACGAGGACGCCGAGATGGGCAGCGGGTAGTGGCGCACCCACACCTCGCGGTCGTCGATCCGCACGACGCCCGTCTCCTCGTCCACGTCGAGGTCGAAGAGCTCGCGGCAGCAGAGCAGGAAGTTGCGCCGGTAGGCGCGCGTGTGGAAGCCGATGATGTCGTTGCTGAGGATGCCCTCGTAGAGGTCCTCGCGCAGGTCGCGGGGGAGCACCCGCCACGCGTCGGGCTGGGTCCACGGGATGTGGATGAAGTGGTGGAGGAAGACGCCTTCGGGGCGCGCGCGGCGGATGTCGCGGGGTGCGGTGTAGAGGTGGTAGTCGTGGAGCATCACGACGGCCTCCTCAGAGCCGATCTCCTCGAGCACGGCGTCGGCAAGGTCCTTGTTCACGGGGCAGTAGCCCTCCTCGTAGGCCTCGACCTCCTCGCGCCGGATGTCCGGCGCGTTGGAGAGGTCCCAGAGGTAGTGCTGGATGAACCACAGCAGTGGGTTCGCGACCACGTTGTAGAAGCCGTCGTAGGCGCGCTCCTCGCTCTCCACCAGGCGCACGCGGTAGGAGACGCCGTCGATGTCAACCTCGAACGAGCGCCCGCCGTGCTCGTTGGAGGCGTCGACGTCGGCCTCGCTCATCGCGCTCGCCACCCACAGGGCGTCGCGGTGATCGACCAGGCCCGTGAGTGCGCTCACCAGGCCGCCGCCGCCGCGCGTGACCGACAGCGAGCCGTCCTCCTCCCGTTCGAAGGTGGCAGGGCCGCGGTTGGATACGAGTACGAGCGGGGTGTCCGGGCTCATGGGGGGGACGTCGTCGAGACGTCCCTGAAAATACCCAGCCAGTCGCGCAGCAGGCGCGGGGTGAGGAAGTGCTGGCGAACGTGCTCCTTGCCGGCGCGGGCGAGCTGCTTGCCGAGCTCGGGCTGCTCGAGCACCTCGATCGAGCGCTGCGCGCACTCCTCCGGCGAGGACACGAGGTAGCCGGTCTCGCCGTTCTTCACCTGGAGCGGGATGCCGCCGACGTCCCCGCCGATGAACGGGCGCACCTTCCACAGCGCCTCCGAGACGGTGAGGCCAAAGCCCTCGCGCGTGGACTTCTGGATCGCGATGTCGGCCTGGGACTGGAAGGCGTTCACCTCGATCGCGCCCACGTTGTTCAGGTTGTTGAGGATCTTGATGTCGGGGTCGCCCTGCGCGTAGGCCATCGTCTGGGTGAGGAAGTCCCAACCCTCGGGGTCATCCGTGGCCATCGAGCCGACCAGCGCGAGCTGCACCTGTGGGATCTTCTGCGTGACGAGCTTGTAGGCGTCGATCACGCCCATCGGGTCCTTCCACGGGTCGAAGCGCGACACCTGGCAGAGCAGAGGCCGGTTCACGTCGATGCCGAACTGGTCGCAGACGAAGGCGGCGTCCTCGGGCGAGAGGGCCATGTTCTTCGGCGACAGCGGGTCGATCGCCGGCGGGCAGATGTAGGGCTGGCGGTTGTCCCCGTTCATCAGGACCGGGGGGACGTAGTCCTGGAGATGGAAGACCGTGCCGTCGTAGTCCGGCAGGTAGGGACCGAGCCGCTCGATCGTGCCCGGGTTCGGCGTCGAGAGGTCGATGTGGCAGCGCCAGATCCAGGACTTGGCGTTGTCCGGGACCAGCGAGCGGATGGCGGCGGGCTGGGGGTCGTGGACGATTACCACGTCCCAGTCCTTGGAGAGCTGCTCGGCGTTGATCTCGTTGTAGCGCTCCCAGATCTCCCACTCCTCGTCGGTGAGATCCTGGGGGTTGCCCTGCAGCGCGTTGTGCATGATCTTCGTCGTGTTGAAGAACTCCTCCTTGCCGAAGAGCACATGCCACTCCGCGTCGATGCCCACGTCGCGCATGAGCGGTACCAGCGTGTAGAGGATCTCGGCCACTCCGCCGCCGAACGCCGTGGCCGAGAGATGCAGCACCCGCAGCCCCTTGAGTTGCTCGGCATGGCCCTTGATCTCCTTGATCAGGGTCCGCCCGACGAGATGCGTGTAATCGGCGAGCGCCTTGTTACCTACTCCGACGGGCTGCAGCACGCGGGGCAGCCTACTCGTCGGGTGCGGCGAGGTACTTCACGAGCCGGACTTGGCCGTTCTCGTATACGCAGTCGTCGACCGTGGCGGCCACGATCGCGCGCGCCAGCTCGTCGTCCTCGACCGGCTGCATGTCGGCACCGTCGCCGCGGATCACGACCGCGAGCGAGTCATCGCCGACCTCGAAGGTGAAGCGCACCTCGCCGCCGCCGGCGACCATGCCGCCCGCGGCCTCGGTGAGCGCGAGCTTCAGGTCGGACACGTCCTCGGGGCGCAGGCGCGTGAGTCTGCAGACCGCCGAGAGGGCGAGCCGGGCGAGCACCAGATAATCGGCGTCGGCAGGAACGGTGAGGGATACGACGCGCGAGTCGACCATGCGCCTAGACCGTACTCCTGGAAAGCGCCGCGATGCCTTCATCCAATGCCGCGATCGCCTTGGCGTGCAGCGCCGGGTTGGCGCCGGCCACCACGGACATCTGGAATTCGGGCCCCGCCCCGAGCAGCGGCCGGTCCCCGAGCGGCCTGCCGTAGGCGTCGCTCACCACCGCACCGCCCTCTTCGAGGCACAGCACCGCGGCGGCCAGGTCGTAGGGCGAGTTGTTGAGCACGGCGCCGCGGCCCACGCGGCGGAACTCTTCGAGCGCTTGGGGCACATCCGCGATTATGCGCGGGCCCGGCTCGATGTAAGCATCGAGCTGTCCCGTGAGCACCCGGGTCATGTCGAAACAGGCCGAGCCGAGCTCGAACGTGCCGCCTCCGACCGACGCCGCGTCGATCAGCCCGGCGAGCACCGTTGCCTGGATCAGGGCGGGCCGGCCTCGGAAGCCGTAGGCGAAGAATGCGCGCTCGAGATCCTCGTTCGCCGACAGCACCACGGGTGGCGATTCGAGCAGTCCCGCGCCGCGCTCGGCGAGGAACACGGCCCCGGAGCGGATCTCGACCACGCACCCGTGGCTCACCTCGGCCATCGTCACCCCCTCGCGCAGCGGGGCCGCGGCCACCGATACGCAGCAGGACTCGAGCCCCGCGAGCGCGGGACGGGTGCCGTCGATGGGGTCCACCACCAGCACCTGCTCGGCGCCATCGGGCGCCACGAGGCCGCGGTCCTCGGAATAGAAGCCGGTCTCCGGCGCCTCACGCGCCAGGAACTGCTCCATGAACTCCTCGGCTTCCGCGTCGATCGCAAAGGTCACGTCGCCCCCCACGCCCGTTTCGCCGTGCGCACGCCCGGCGTGGGCGCCGAGCATGGGAACCACGCGCTCGCGGATGCCGACCGCGAGCTCACGGACGAGCCGCCTACGGTCCGTCGCGGCGCTCCCGGCGTTCCGGGGGGCGGTCGGGGCGGGGCTTCAGCTCGACCTGCACGTCTCGCCTGTCGCCCCCGCGCAGCACCTCGAGCTCGATCTCGTCGCCCGGGGACTTCTTGGCGATCAGGTCGGTGAGGTCGCTCGCGCCCTCGATCTTCTCGCCCTCGACGGAGATGATCACGTCGCCGCCCTTGGAGACCGGGGCGCCCTGGAACTCGATCTTCTCGTCGCCCGCCTCGAGGCCGGCGTCGTCCGCGGGCGAGCCGTTCTCGACCTCCACCACGAGCGCCCCCTCGTCCTGGGAGAGCCCGAGCCGCTCGGCGAGCTGGGGATACATCGCCTGGCTCGTGACGCCCAGGTACCCGTACTCCACCTCGCCCTTCTCGCGCAGCTCGTCCACCGAGCGCTTCACCGTGTCGACCGGGATGGCGAAGCCCACTCCCTCGCCGCCGCCCGATTGCGACTTGATCTGCGCGTTGATGCCGATCACGCGCCCGCGCGGATCCAGCAGCGGACCGCCCGAGTTGCCGGGATTGATGGCGGCGTCGGTCTGGATCGCGTCGCCGATCGAGAAGAGGGTGAGCGACTCGATGTCGCGGTCGAGCGCGGAGACGACGCCCACCGAGAGCGACTGCGCCTCGCCGAACGGCGACCCGAGAGCCGCGACGGGCTCCCCGACCTTCACGTCCTTGTTGGCACCGAACCGCAGCGGCGTGAGGTCGAGGCCCTTGGGGTCGATCTTCAGCACCGCGACGTCCGCGTTGGGGTCGGCGCCGACCACCTTCGCCGCGACCTGGTTGCCGTCGCCGAACCGGACGTAGATCTCCTTCGCCTCGCGCAGCTTCGGCGGTTCGCCCGCGGTCACGACGTGTGCGTTGGTGGCGATGTGGCCCTTGCCGTCGACCACGAAGCCGGAGCCCTGGCCGCTCTGCTCCCGGTCGCCGCCCAGCAGACCGCCGCCCCCGGGCACGCGCGCAATGATCGTGACTACTCCGGGGGAGAGCTGCTCGTACAGCTTCTGCGGGTCGAAGCCGCCGTCCTCGCCGAGGTCCTCGACCACCTGCACGCGGGTGGTCTCGACCTTGTCCGAGGACTTCTCGTTGCCGCCCTCCCCGTCGTCGCCCAAGGAACATCCGCCGGCCACGAGGGCCGCGAGCAGGACCGCCAGTAGGCGCATCACTCCTCGGCCGCCGGCAGTACGAGGGTGAAAGTCGTGGCCACCGGGTCCGAGGACAGCGAGATGTTGCCGCGCATCAGCTCCGCCAGCTCCTTGGCGATCGCCAGCCCGAGCCCGGAGCCGCTCACGGCATCGGCCGTGTAGAAGCGTTCGAAAACACGCTCGGCGTCCTCCTTCGGTATGCCCGGCCCGGTATCGGCCACGCGCAGTTCAGCCCTTCCGTTCTCTCGCTCGGCGGTGACGGTCACATTCACTCCTTCCGGAGTGTGCCGGAGGGCGTTGTCGAGGAGGATACGCATGATCTGGGCCACCCGTTCACGGTCGGCGCTGGCCTCGACGGCTCCGGCGGGGAGGTCCAGATCGAGCCCCGCTCGGCGGTTCGCCACCGCGGGGGTGAACTCGCTGGCGACGCTCCGGACCACCTCGCCGAGGTCCACCGGACTCGCCTCGATCTGTACGGAGCCGGCGTCCAGCCGCGAGAGATCGAGGAGGTCGACCGCCAGCTTCTGCAGCCGCTCGACGCCCTGGCGCATCTGCTCCACCCACTCCTCGCGGGTGGCCTCGTCGGCGTCCTCCTCCTGCATCAGCTCGACGAACCCTCCGAGGGAGAAGATCGGCGTGCGCAGCTCGTGGGAGGCGTTCGCGATGAACTCGCGGCGCGCGCGGTCCACGCGCTGGAGCTGCTCCTGCATGTCGTTGAAGGTGCGCGTGAGCTGGCCGAGCTCGTCCTCGGAGTCGACCGGTATCGGGTCGATGAAGTTCCCGGCGGCCACCGCCTCCGCGCCCCGCTCGATCCGGCGCACCCGGCGTGCGAGCGCGCGCGCGATGAGATAGCCGCCGAGGAGCGCGACGAGCAGCGCGGCGGCGCCCGCGGCGAGCACCTGGGCGCGGATCAGGCTCACGGCCTCGTTCACCTCGTCGAGGGAGCGTGAGTAGATCGCCACCCAGTCGGCGCGCCCCCGGTAGCGCAGCGGCACGGCCGCCACGGCGTCCGCCGGGCCCTCCTTCGTGGCGAGGCGGTCGGTGCTCACGGCGCGCACCGCCACGCTTTCGGGCACGGCGATGTCGGCACCCGCGCGCGAGTCGGAGATCACGTAGAACTCGATCGCACGGCCCTCCGGACCGGATCGCTGCACGCCGAGGAGCGTCACCTGGGCGTCGGCGCGGTCGGCGGTGGCCCGCACGAGCTCGTTGAGGCGCGGGGCGCTGATGTCTCCGCCCATCACGTCCTCGAGCCCGCTCGAGGTGTCGCGTGCGACGGCCGTCACGTCGTCCTGGCGCTGGCCCTCGAGGTTCTCCCGCAGCGCGGGAACGACGACGAAGTAGACGACGGAGAAGGCAACCAGCGTGATCGCGAAGAACAGGAGGGCGATCTTGGTCTGCAGGCTTCGCAGCCTGAGGCGCCCTAACAGCCTCACTTCTCGCGAAAGCGGTAGCCCACGCCTCTCATTGTGAACAGGTAGACCGGGTTCTTCGGGTCGGTCTCGAGCTTCTCGCGCAGATGGCGGATGTGCACGTCGATCGTGCGCGGGTCGCGATAGGCCGAATCGCCCCAGATCCCCTCTAGCAGCGCGGTGCGGCTGAACACCCGCCCGGGCGAACGGGCGAGGGCGGCGAGGATCTCGAACTCGACGTAGGTGAGGCGCACGGGCTCCTCGGCGAGCGTCACGTTGCGCTTCTCGAAGTCGATCCGCAGGTCGCCGCTCTCGATCGGCTCCTCGATCTGGTCCGGCTCGCGCACGCGTTCCGCGCGGCGCAGCACCGCGCGCACGCGCGAGCGAAACTCGCGGACGGAGAAGGGCTTGGTGATGTAGTCGTCCGCGCCGAGCTCGAGGCCGAGCACCTTGTCGAACTCCTCGGCCTTCGCGGTGAGCATGATGATCGGCACGCTAGAGCGGGCCCGTAGCTGGCGGCAGACCTCGAAGCCGTCGACCCGGGGCATCATCACGTCGAGCACCACGAGGTCGAAGGAATCGTCGGAGAAGCGATCGAGCGCCTGCTTGCCGTCGAGCGCCTCCACCACCTCGTATCCCTCTTTCTTCAGGGGATAGGTCAGGAGCTTCTGAACCGACTGCTCGTCGTCGACGAGGAGGATGCGAGGGGGTTGATGGGCCATGGGGACCTGCATAGGTAACCCGCGGGGAGATTGTAGGTTCCGTTGCGAATTGGAAAGACCTTCTAAAAGTTCACCCGCGAACCCCCCGCGCACTCCTTGCGGTACCTGACGCGCGCCTGCCTGCGTCCTCGGATCCCGCCAATGCGCCGCATTGGCCGGGATCCTGCGTCCTTGGCAGGCGCCCGCCGGCACTCGCCAGCCGCACACGCGGGGTTCCCGGATGAACTTCAAATCCTTTCGATGATCGAACCGCGCATCTACCGCGCGGCATTCGTGCCGGCGGTGATCGCGCTGGTGCTCACCGCCTTCTCGCTCCAGAACCGCCCGGCTCCCGCGCCGCAGGGGTTGGCGGCCGACGTTCTCTTCGAGGGGAGGCTCGCCGCGCAGACCATGCGCCAGATCGTGCGCGATGACCCCGACCGCAGCCCCGGCTCGGTGGGCAACGACCGCGTGGCCCGCGAGGTGGCGCGGCGCCTGGCCCGCAACGGGTTCGAGGTGACCATCAAAACCTTCGAGGCCGACGGCCGCACCCTGCGTAATGTCGTCGCCCGCCGCACGGGCGCTTCGCGCAAGCAGATCGTGGTGATGGCCGACCGCGATTCCAGCTCCGTGCCCGACGCCACCGGCAGCGCCTCGGACACCGCGGCACTGCTCGAGCTGGGCCGCGTGTTCCAGGGCCGGGCGGCCCGGCGCACGCTCGTGCTGGTGTCCACGGACGGCGGCACCCTGGGCGACGCCGGCGCCCTGCGATTCGCCGAGACCGCCCCCGACCGGGACGAGATCGAGGCCGTCGTGGCCTTCTCGGACATCGGCGTGCGGCGCCCCGACGGCCCGCTGAGCGTGCAGTGGTCGAACGACTCCAAGCGCGGTTCGATCGGGCTCGCGCGAACCGCGAACTCGTCGCTGCGCCAGGAGATCGACGACCTGCCGGGCGGCCCCGGGCCGTTCGCCCAGTTCATGCGGCTGTCCTTCCCGATCGGGATCGGTGACCAGGGAGTGCTCCTCGAGCACGGCCTCGAAGCCATCCGGATCTCGGGCAGCGGCGAGCTGCCGCCCTCCGCGTCGGAGAGCCAGCTCGAGGACGTGGACGTCGAGCGCCTGGGCGCTCTCGGCCGGGGCATCCTGCGCACGGTGTCCGCGCTCGACGGGGCGCGCACTCCCGATCCCGGCCCGAGCGCCTACATCCTCACGCGCAAGGTCCTGCCCGGCTGGACGGTCGCGCTGCTCGCGATCACCCTCCTCTTGCCGGCGCTCGTAGCCTCGGTCGACGCCCTCGCACGGGCCCGTAGGCGCAAGGAGACGATCGGCACCTGGTGGCGCTGGATCGCCCTGGCGGTGCTGCCGTTCCTCGTGGCGCTCGCGGTGGCGGAGCTGCTGGTGCT
>JACCYP010000311.1 GCA_013696425.1 Thermoleophilaceae bacterium | reverse complement strand
CTTCTCCCCCTGGGCGCGCAGCGGCGCCGGCGCGCGTCCGAGCTCGGCGCGCAGGTCGGCCCACAGCTCGCGCGGCGCGAAGTCGGCGAGGCGGAAGCGCTCGTGCTGCTCCGCCCACATCAGCGCCGCGGGGAGCACCACCATCACGCCGAGCAGCGCCACGGTGAGGTCGATCACCGTCACGAACCCGAAGTCACGCAGCATCTTTATGTCCGAGGCGATGAGAGCGGCGAATCCGGCGATCGCGGTGGCCCCCGAGGCGAACACGGCCGCACCGGTCGAGGCGTATGTGCGCTCGAGCGCCTCGCGTGGCTCGAAGCCGGCCTGCCGCTCCTCGTCATAGCGCGCCGAGAGCAGCACCGCGAACTCGGTCGAGATCGCGATCACGAGCGCGGCGAGTGTCGCGCTCATCGGGTTGATCGGGATCTGCAGCACGAACAGCATCAGCGAGGACCAGCCCGAGGCGAGCGCGATCGGTATCAACGGCACGGCCGCGAGCCGCGGCTTGCGGCGCACCGCCAGCAGCACGAGGAAAACGGCGAGCAGCGCGGCGAACAGCGTGAGCGCTCGCCTCCACGTGGAGCCGAGCTCGGCGTTCGCCTCGGAGGCCTGCACCGGGAGGCCGGTGACATCCGCTTTCACACCCGCGGGCGGGTTGAGCCGGCGCTTGATGTCGTCGATCACCTCCTGCTGGCGTTCGAGCGACTGCAGCCGGACGCCGAAGGCGAGGTTCGCGGTCTTGCGGTCGGGCGAGATCACCGCCTGCGAGAAGTACGGTGGGATCGCGGCCAGCAGCTCGTTGATCTGAGCCTCGCTGCCACCGCCGGTGCGGAACAGGTCGGGCAGCGACAGCGCTGGGCAGAGCTCGGGCGGATCCTTCGTCGCGTTGCAGGTCTTGCCCGCCTTGTAGCCGTTGGCGGCGAGCACGCCCGACTGGAACTTCGTCATCCAGGCGATGTTCTTCGGGTCCGTGAGATCCTCGCCGCGGATGGTCACGTCGATCTCGCCCGACACGCCCGAGGCGTCCTGGAGGGTCTGCACGTCCTTCAGCTCCTGGAGGTTCTGCGGCACCAGCTCGCGGACGTCGGACACGAACGCCGTCTGCGTGTCGGCCACCCAGCCGAGCAGCGCGATCCAGATGCCGACGAGCAGGATCATCCGCGGCGCCTTGACCGCCGCGGCGAGCGATGCGCGCCCGGCGCGGCGGGCGAAGTCGGCTACGGGTTCGAGCCGGTAGGCAGCGCGATCCCACAGATCCGCGACTCGCCCACGCAGGCCCTCGGTGCGCGCGCGCAGGCGCGCGAACGGGGGCGGCACGCCCGCGGGGCGCACCGGCCGCCGCTCCGCGTATACGAGCGCGGCGAACCCGGCCGTGATCGCGCAAAGGAACGCGATCGCGATGCCGACCACGAGCAGCACGCCGAAGCCGCGCACCATCGGCACGGGCGAGAGCAGCAGCACGAGGAAGCCGACGGCCGTCGCGATCCCCGCGGCGGCGATCGTCGGCCCGCCGGCCGCGGCGGCATTCGCGGCAGCCTCGGCCGGGTCGCGTTCCTCGCGTTCGTCGAAGCGCGCCTGGAACTGAATCGCGTAGTCCACCGCAAGGCCGATCAGCACCGGCAGGCCGGCGATCGAGGCCATCGTGAGGCTGCCACCGGCGAGCGAGACCGCACCGAAGGTGAGTGCCGCCGCCACGAGCGCCACGCCGAGCGGGAGCAGCCGCAGGCGGGTTCGGAAGACGAGCGCCAGCGTGCCCGCCATCACCAGGAGCGCGGCGAGGAGCAGCACGAAGATGGAGCGCTGCACCTCGCGAGCGAGGCCGTCAACCACCACCGGTAGGCCCGAGACCACGTAGCGCTGGTCCGCACGCCGGAGCTTGAAGGCCGGATCCGCGACCGCCTTCTTGGTGAGCGCGATCGCCCGCTTCTTCTGCTTGTCGGTCAGGTTCGGCTTGAGCCGCACCTGGACGACGGCGGAGTCCTTGCCGGGGAACAGGTACGCGAAGCGGGCCTTCGGCGTACCGACCCCGCGGCGCGGGTCGAACACGAGCTGGGAGACGAAGTCGACGTTGTCTATCGAGGGGACGCTTGTGAGTCCGTAGCGCAGGGCGAGGCGCAGCGAGTCCTGCACGAACTGCGAGTAGACGAGCTGGCGGGCGTCGTTGCCGAGCTTCTTCTGGCGCGCCTTCGAGTACCCGCGCGAGGCGGCGATCTTCTCAGCCGCGTTCGCCGCCTCGGCGGCCTCCCTGGCCTTCGCGTTCTTCTGCTCCTCGAAGCCGCCGGCGATCTGGTTTGCAGCCGTGTTGATGAACGTGCCGGGTCCGTAGACCACCTTGGCGAACTTCTCCTTGGCGATCTCGCGGCAGACCGGCGGGAGCTTCGAGAGCACGTCGTCGGTGGGCGCATTGCCCGACAGGCAGCCCTCGAGCGAGGTGAGCCGTGCGAGGTCCTCGGTCAGAACGGTGCGCTGCAGGTCGCCCTGGACGAGGACGATGATCGGCTCGTCCCCGAATACCTGGTGGTAGCGGTCCGTCGCCTCCGAGTTCTTGACGAGCGAGTCGGTGTCGGCCGAGGGCTCCAGTCGCAGCGCGAGCGCGGCGCCCGCGACTGCGAGCACCGCGGTCACGGCTAGCACCAGACCCGGCCGGCGAGCGACCATGCGTACCACCGAAGCAAAGCTCATGACGCCAGGGTAGGGACCGGCCTAGGGATCCCGCTCCAGATGCGGGTACTTGCCGCTCTGCCCGACGAGGTCCCCGAGCGGCGCCTGCTCCTTGCAGCGCGGCGAGGAGACGTTGCCGCCGGCGAACACGAACTGCTGCACGAGCTGCTGGGTGCCGGTCGGCAGGATGCCGAGCAGGGGGTTGCTCTGGTTGAGCGGGATGACCGCATTGGAGGTGCAGAGGTAGTTGCCGAACACCTCGAGGCCGCCCTGGCCGAGGAAGTCGTACCCACGCGGGCGCACGTAGGGGTTCGACCGGTTGGTGGCGAGGCGGTTCGGATACAGCGCGAGGGCCTCGGGGTTGACCGGGTTGGTGGTGCGCAGGTAGTGGATCGGGGAGCGCGAGTTGGGGGGTCGGTTGGTGGCCTGTGTGGCGGCGGAGTCGAGTGCGAAGAACGCCGTGATCTCGCTCTTGTAGAGCCCGAAGTAGCGCAGGATCGGGTTGAGCTCACGCAGGAAGGGATCGGTCTGTGCGAGCAGCGGCCGCGCGTTCTCGAGGATGCGTTCGGTGGCGGGGACCCCACGCACGGAAGCCTTCACAAGCGGATCGATGTCCCTGAACAGCGCCTTCAGGTCCGGCGCGAGGCCCTTCAACGAGATCAGCGTGGGCGAGATCTCGCGTGCGGCGGGACGCAGTTGGTCGATGAGCGGGTTCGCGTTGTCGCCGAAGCGGCGTGTGGCGGCGACCGTGGCGCGAGTCTCGCGCAGGAAGGTCGGGAACGCGCGGAAGGAGTCCGCAAGCTCCTCGTTGCGGTCGGCCGTGGTCTGGAAGACCTTGTTCGAATTCGTGATCAGCGAGGAGAGCTGCCCCTGGCGCTCGCTCAGCGCGTCGAACACGACACCCGTGTTGTTCACGAGCTCACGGGTGGACTGCTTCTCCTCGTTGAGGATCTCGAGCACGGTGGACGCGTTCTCGGCGAAGGGCGTGAGGTTCCCGATAGCGTCGTTGAGCGCCTGGCCGCGGCCGTCGACCGCGCGGCCCTGATCCTCCATCCACGTGCGGAACGCCTTGCGGGTGGCGGGGTCGAACGCTCGGAAGATCTCGTCGAGCTCCACCGTCTCGCCCACCTGGCCGTTCGCGAGCGTTTCGCCGTCATCGAGCTTCGGCCCGCTGCGCGTTCCGGGCGTGAGCTCCACGTAGGTCTCGCCCAGCAGCGTCTTCTGGCGGAGCACCGCCTTGGTGTCCGCCGGAATCGGCGCGTAGCGCGCGTCGATCTCGATCACGGCCGCCGTGCGGTCGGTCTCCTTGTCGAGCTCCTTGGAGCGCACCTTGCCCACCGCCACCCCGGAGATCCGGACGTCGGCCTCCTGGGCGAGGCTCGTGGCCTCGGGGAACTGGACGTTCACGCGGTAGCCCTTGGGCTGGAGCGGGATCGAGCCGCCGAAGGTCAGCCAGAGGTAGATGAGGATGCCGAAGCAGGACAGCGCGAACAGCGCCATCGTGAGAACCCGGCTGAGACTCGGAGCTTCCTTGTTCACTTGCCCGCCCCCTCTGCGAGACCGGTGAGGTCTGTGAGCGCGGGTGGGGCCGGTGCCGGCGCGGCGTTCGGAGCCGGCGCGGGAGCCGGATCGGAGCCGGTGCCCTTCGGCGCGGCCTTCTTCTTCACGGTGGCCCTGGGCTTCGCCTTTGCCGCACCGCTCTTCTTCTTGCCGCGCGAGCTGACGCCGGCGAGCGGGGTCTGCTGCGGGCAGGCGGGCGTGTTCAGCGGTGCGTTCAGGAGATCGATCAGGGTCTGCAGCTGCGGGTTGTTGGCGCCGATCTGCGGGAGGACGCCGAGCGTCGCGCAGGAGGCGAGCACGATGCCGCGGCGGATCGGGCCGTGCGCGTCCTGGGTGCCGAACACCTGGGCGCCGTTGTGGCCGGCCCACGCGTTGTAGAAGAGGTAGCCCTCCTCATCGCCGGGCGGGTTGTAGGCGAGGGTGTTCACGAGCGAGTTCAGCACGTTGACCGTGCGGGTGAGCGCGGGTGCCGCCGTCGCGAGATCACCCGCGGCGAGGCGCAGGGTCCTCACGATCGGCTGGGTCTGGCGCGCGAACGGCCGGATCTTCTTCCGGATGATCGGTGTCGTCTCGCGCAGGAAGGGCCGCACCTCTGTCAGGGCGGGCCCGAGAGCGCGCGCCGCCGGGCGCAGCGCGGTGGCGGTCGGCCCGAGCACGTCGGCGAATTCGCCGGTCTTCGCAAGAGCGGTGTTCGTGGTCCGCAGCGTGGGCGGCAGCTCCCGCAGCGCCTCCTGGATCTCCGAGGAGGAGGCCGCCAGTGCCTGGAAGTTCTCGTTCGCGGAGTCGACCAGCGACACGAGCTGCTGGTCCTTGTCTCCCAGCGCGTTCACGAGCTGGGAGTAGTTGTGGACGACGTTCGCGATGTTCTTGCGCCGCTGGGACAGCTTCTTCGTGATCTTCTCGAGGTCGCGGTTGGTGGGCTCGAAGCGCTTGAAGGTCTCGCGCAGGTTCGCCTGGTACTTCTTGCCCTCGAACGCCTGCCCGCCCGAGTTCGCGAGCACCTGGAGATAGCTCCGCGTGTCGGTGTCGAGCGCGGCGAGCACCTCGTCGGGGTTCACATCTGGCAGCGTGTTCCCCACGCCGACCGTGTAGCCCTCCGGCATCTCCCCGGCGGACTGGGTGCCCGGGTTCAGCTGCAGGTACATGTCCTTCAGGCCGGTCTTCGGGCGCAGCAGCAGCGTGGCGTTGCGGAAGATCCGCTTCTTGTACTTGCGGTCGACCTTGACCGTGACCACCGCGCGGCCCTCCTTCAGCGTGACCTTTGAGATGCTGCCCACCTGGACGCCGGCGATGGTCATGGTCTGGCCCTGGCCGGGGACGACCGCCTGCGCCGTCGAGAGCTCCACGTTGATCTCGTAGTCGTTGCTGGCGCCGACCGGGAACCACTGCGGCAGCGTGAAGCGCTGGTTGCTCAGGATGTAGCCGCCGACCCCGAGCGCCATCACGAACAGCAGGACCACCGCGATGAAGTCGCGCGAGTACTTGCGGATCGCGCGGGTCACGGTCCGGCTCCCGTCTTGGCCGAGTTCACGGCCGGCAGCGCCTGCTCGTGGCAGTTCTTGTCGCGCACGAACGGAGGCTGGCGGCCGGGCATCGCGGGCCGCGTGCCGATCGGTGGGTTGGTCGCGTTGCCGAACAGGCGCCCGACGCCCGACGTGGCGGTGCCCGTGGACACGGTGTTGCTGCCGCCGCCCGGCTGGAAGCGCGTGTAGCTGCCGTTGCCGTCGAAGTTCTGCGACTCGCCCGAGAGGCCGGCCAGGGTCTGGAAGAACTCCTTGTAGTTCTCCAGGCCCGTCGACAGGAAGCCGTCCTCGATCTTGATGTCGCCGGTCGGCAGCAGAACGTCGATGAAGCAGCGGTTCAGGAGGTCGACCTTCGGCAGCAGGGTGATCGACTCGTCGGTGAAATCCGAGAGGTCGGCCACGGCCGGCCGCAGTTCGGCCACGAGACCCTGGAGCTCGTCGGGGGACACCAGCTTGCGCGTCTGCGCGATCCATGGGAAGGACAGGTCGATGGTCTCGGCCGTCTGCTTCACGCCCGGCAGGATCTCGCGCGCGAAGGCACGGGTCGGCGGGAAGGCGGCGTTCAGTGAGTCGAAGGTGTCACTCGAGGTCTTGAGCGTGTCGGGGAGCAACGAGACCGTCTCGCTCAGGTTCTCGCTCTCGCTCGCGAACGCGGCCATCGTCGTGTTGAAGTTCGTGACGAAGCCCTTGAGGTTCTCCTGGTCGGCGGCGAGCGCGGCGGACACGCGCTGTTGGCCGGCGATCAGCTTGGAGAGATCGTGGCGCTCGGTGCCGAGCAGCGCCTGGTTCACGAGCGCCACGCCCTTGAGCGCGCCGGGCGCGAAGTCGAGCGACTTGTTGAGCGCCTCGCCCGCGGTGTCGCCCTTCACGTCGGGATCCTGGTCGGCGTCCTCACCCGGTTCGGGCTCGCCGCCGATGGACGCGCCGTAGCCCTGGATCAGCCGCTGCAGGTCCACGCGCGTGTCGGACTGCAGTGAGGTGAGCACCTGGTCGAGCTGCACCGGCGCCGCCGTCTGGGTCGCGGGAATCGTGCCGTCCCTGGCTATATCGCCGGCGCTGGGGGTGCCCGGCTTCAGGTCGATGAAGAAGTTGCCCTCGAGGAAGATTCGCGGGCGGACCTTCGCCTCCGCGTCCTTGTGGATCGGCAGCGCGTTGTCCTTCATCTCCATCGTCACCACGGCGCCGTCGCCCTTCTTCTCGACCTTCTTGACCTTGCCGGCCTCGACGCCGGCGATGCGCACCGGCGAGTTCGGCTGCACGTTGTTGGCGGTTTCGAAGGCGGCATTCAGCTCATATGGCGGGTTCAGGAACGGAACGTCCTTCGAGAACAGCAGGTAGGTGCCGGCCACGGCGACCACCAGGAGCACGCCGCCCACCAGCACGGAGTTGAGGTTCTGGAAGCGGGATCCGCGGCGCTTTCTCATCGTGAGGACGCCTCCCCTTCACCTTCGGCGTTCTTCTGGCCGCTGGTCTGCGTCGGCTGCGTGCCGGGGGTGTTGCCGATCACGGTCTTGCCCGCGGCGAAGGGCTCGTTGCCGGCCTCGCACTCCCTCGGCTGGCCCGGGGCCGCGGTGTTCGGGTAGTTGTTCGCGTGCAGGTGGTTGTCCCGCGAAGGACCGTCCGCCGGACCGCTCGAGGGGCCGCCCTCGTTGTTCGGGCCCTGCGGTGCCGCGATGATGATGAACCGCTGCCACGTGCCGTTGGAGTCGCCCTCGGAGAGCACCGAGGAGACGTTGCGGAACCACAGGGTCACGTAGTTGCAGACGGTCTGGGTCGGCGTGAGGAAGGAGATCGTCGGCTGCAGGTCGGAGGCCAGCTCGTTCAGCTTCTTGATGCCGCGCGGCACGAGCGGGTCGGTCGAGAAGTCCTCGAGCTCCCTGAAGAGGCTGGCGACGCGGCGGTTGAGCGCCGGGGTCTTGGGCAGGACCTCCGCACCGGTCTCGACCGCATCGGCGAGGTCGGGGAGCGTGTCGGGCAGCACGGCCACGCCGGGCTTCAGGTCCGACGCCAGGCGCGTCGCGTTCTGAAGGAATCTGCGCTGGGGGGGGAGATCGCGCGTAAGCGTGTCGAGGGTCGCCGGCGACTCGGAGATCGTGTCCTGCATGAACGGCCGGGCAACCGTCGCCAGGGCGCCGAATGTGGTGTCGAGGTTCACGAACAGCTGAGCCTGCTGCTCGGCCACCGGTGCCACCTCGGCGGCCGTGCGACCGAGTGCGCGGAAGAGCTCGGCGAGACGCGTCTGGGGATCGGAGAGGGACCCGGCGACGGGCTCGAGGTCCGCGAGCAGCGGCGGCAGGTCCTCGATCAGCAGGTTGATGCCCGCGCCACGCCCCGTGAGTGCGTCGCCGAACCCGGAGAGGCTGCGGCGAGCACCGACACGGGTGGGCGCGTCGAAGGTGTTGAACACCTCGTCGATCTCGACCGGATCCGGTGTGGCGTTGGCAAGCGGCACGGTGGACCCCGGCTTGAAGCCGGCGGCCGACTGACCGGGTGTGATGTCGATGAACTTGAGGCCGAGGGCGGAGCGGGGCCGCACGATCAGGTCCGAGTCGCTCGGCAGCGGCTCGATCTGCTTCTCGAGCTTCATCGAGACGAGTGCGGTGACCTTCCCGTCGTCCTGGCGCTCAGCGACGATCTCGTCGACCACGCCCACGCGCTGGCCGCCGACGCGGACCTCGTTGCCGCGCACGAGGTTCGCCGCGTTGGGGAGCTCGGCCTTGAGGTCGTAGGTGGGCACGAACGGCAGGCCGGCGTTCGCGTTGTAGGCGAGGAAGACCGCCACGATCGCCACGAGGACCGTGATCGACCCGACGAGCACCGGGCTCGCGATCAGGGAGGCTGTGCCCTGGCGGCGGGTCACTTGTCGTTCCCCAGCAGGAAGTCGACGGCCGCTTCCTCGCTGCTGCCGGTGCCGCCCCGGTTGTTCGCCTGCTTGCGCTGCGCACGGATGTTGGCCTCGCGCTGCTTCTTGATCTTCGGGTCCTCGATCCCGAGCAGGCGCTGCTGCAGGCCGGCCGAGGGCAGCGGCTTGCCCGTGCCCTTGCCCTTGCTGGCCTTGTCGTAGTCGCTGCTGTCGAGGAACTTGCGCTGGCGGGCGAGGTGGGGGCTGATCTTCTTCGAGCTCCCCTTGGCGGAGGTGACCGCCGTGGAGGTGAAGTTCGAGTTGCAGCCCGAGGTCTTGTCGATCGCGTAGGTCGTGCAGGTGTTCGCGATCAGCTGGGCGCGCAGGTAGTGCGACACGCCGTCGAAGCCGTTGATCGCGGTGACCTGGAAGAAGAGGTAGTCCATGATCCGCTCGATGCCACCGGTCTCGTCGAGGGAGGCGGTGAGCGAGTCGAGGTCAGATGCGAGCGGGACCAGGTCCCGGGCGAACGCGCGCACATCCTTGAGGAGCGGGTCGGAGGCCTTCAGCGCGGGCAGTCCGACCTCGAGGGCGTCGCCGAGCGTGTCGAGTGACGGGATCGCCTCCTCCGAGAACGGGCCGAGCGAGAGCAGGAAGCGGTTCAGGTCGGGCGCGGACTCACCGAGGTCGCGCAGCACCGGAGTCATCTCGTCAGAGAGCGCGCCGAGGTCGCGCAGCGTCGGGCGCAGCGCGCGAAGGGCGGACGGGAACTTCTGGAAGGTGCGCTGGAGGTCCGCGCTGCGCTCGGCCGTGGCGGTGGAGACCGTGTTCGCGTTGTCGATGAAGCCCTGCACGCGGCCCTTCTCGCGGGCGAGCGGTGCGAGGGCCGCATCGGAGTCCCGCGCGAGGTCGGCGAGCACCTGGTTCTCGTCGGCGAGGATCTTCAGGACCTTGTCGGTCTCACGCAGGGCCGGGTTCGCCCGGTTGATGGCCTCGCGCAGCTCCTTGGTGCGCCCGGCGAGGCCGGTGCCGAACTCGTTGATGATGATCGACAGGCGCTGGCCGTAGGGCAGGCGCAGCGTGTCGTTGATCAGATCGAGATCCACCGGTGTCGAGTTGCGCTCGATCGGCAGCAGGGCCTGGCCGGCGCCCGGCTTGCCCTCCTCGACCTCGGCGAGCTCCGGCGAGGGGGCGCTGCCCGGGTCGCACTCGACGAACTTCTCGCCGATGAGGCCCTGCGGGCGGATGGTGCACTTGGCGTTCTCGCGGAACGGCGCGAAGCCCTTGGAGTCGATCTGGAGCACGACGG
The DNA here is from genome assembly GCA_013696425.1 of Thermoleophilaceae bacterium. Classification (GTDB taxonomy): domain Bacteria; phylum Actinomycetota; class Thermoleophilia; order Solirubrobacterales; family Thermoleophilaceae; genus JACCYP01. Next base: position 2,950 of record JACCYP010000311.1, on the reverse strand, counting down.
CCGCCTTGTTCTCGGGCGTGACGTCGAGCGACTTGATCTGCCCGACCTTCGCACCGGCGATCTTCACGTCCTCGCCCTCGACCGCGGCCGCGACGTTGTCGAAGATCGCGCGGACCTCGTAGCCCGCGCCGTCCTCCTCGGACGCGCCCGTGCTGATGCCGACGGCCACCACGACCACGACGAGCAGGACGAGGGCTGTGAGCAGGCGCCTCATGGTCCGGGGGGCACCGCGGCCGGGTCACAGTCGAAGGTCGGGGTGGGCTTCCACGGCGAGGAGCCGTCGGGCGAGGCCTGCGTCGAGCCGCCGGGACAGCGCTGCGCCTTGCGCGCCTCCGGCCCGATCTCGAATGCGCGGCCGGTGTCAGGCTGCGCGGTCAGCGTCTGGCCGAGCGGGTTGTCGGTGATCGAGAAGGCGTTGAACAGCGGCTGGATGCGCGCGAAGTGGCCGTTGGCGTCGTAGTTGGCCGCGCCCTGGCCGAACTTGGTGAGCCAGCCCGCGAAGTCGGGCGTGTAGGGGCGGGCGAACTCGAGCACCGGCTGCGTCTTCTGGAAGGCCCGCACGGTGCGCGGGAACGCGGTGTCGGTGATCGAGGCGAGCTTCGGCGCCTTCTGGAGGAGGTCGATGGCGTCGTTGCCGGCGCCGCGCTTGCGGATGAGCTGACTCAGATCCTTGATGGTCGGTTCGGCGTCCCGCACCAGCGGGCGGAGCTTGCGGAAGAAAGGCTCGAGCTCCTTGGTGGCCGGCTTCGACGCGTCCACGAGCACCGTCAGGTCCTCGAGCGTGGCGCGCAGGTTCACAAACGTGGTGTTGGCCTTGCGAAGCGTTCCGGGGAGCAGGCCGAGCGCCCGCCCGAGCGCCACGTTCTCCTCGGCGATCGCCCCCGCGGTCTCGTTCGTGTTGGTGACCAGCCCCGCGAGATCGTCGCGGCGTTCGGCGAGTGCACCGGTCAGGGCCGCACTGTCGGTCACGAAGCCACGGAAGGCGTCGCGGTCGAGCACGACCTCCTCGAGCAGCTTCGACGAGGTGGAGAGCGCCGGGTTGAAGTACTTGGCGGCCTCGTTTGCCTCCTTGCTCTTGCCGTCGAACTGCGCGGCCGATCCCTGCACGAGCTGTTGCAGGCCCTTGCGCGTGTCGGGGTCGAGCGTGTTGAAGAGCTGGTCGAGGTCGACGGGCGCCGTGGTCTTGTCGACCCCGATCTTGCCTCCCTCGGGGATCTCGGTGCCGGAGTCGGGTCCGGGGGTCAGCGAGACGTAGCGGTTGGCGATGCCCGACAGGGAGTTCGCACGGACCACGGCGGTGGTGCCGGCGTGCAGCGGGGCGAATTCCTTCAGCTCCATCGTGACCTTCGCCTGGCCGTTGTCGGTCAGCTCTATGTCCTTCACGGTGCCGATCGGGCGTCCGCCCACCTCGACCTGGTTGCCCTTCACGAGCTGCCCGCCGGTCTCGAAGGTGGCGCTCACCGTGTAGGGCTTGTCGCCTCCCCCGAACATGAGGACGGCCACCAGCAGGACAACCGCGATTACGGCGCCGATGGCAACCACCCGAGCGAAGGTGGATGCACCCTTGGTTTCTGCGTGGCTGGCCATCTCTACTCCCCTGGCGGGAGTATTACCGACGCGCTAGAGGGCCAGTACGTTTCTGAGGTTGCCGTTCCGTTAAGCGGGTTAACCCGGGGTAGGCGGAGGCGCCAGCCGGCGCCGGTTACTCCATGCCGAGCGGACCTTGCGCTTCACCCGAGAGGAACTGCCGGACGAACTGGTTCGGCGAGTTGAACAGCTCGCTCGCGGGACCGGATTCGACGATGCGGCCCTTCCACAGGACCGCGATGTAGTCGGCCACGCGACGCGCGCTCATGATGTCGTGGGTGATGACCACGTAGGCGCCGCCGTTCTCCTCGTGGATCTCCTGGATCAGCTCGCAGAGGAGCGCGGTGCGCACCGGGTCGAGACCCGAGTCGGGCTCGTCGAAGAGCACGATGTCGGGGTCGAGCACGAGCGCGCGAGCGAAGCCCGCCCGCTTGCGCATGCCGCCCGAGAGCTCGTTGGGCAGCTTGTCGCCCGCGAAGCCGAGGCCGACCTCCTTGAGGCGGCGGTTCACGATGTCCGCGATCTCGTCCTCGCCCTTGTCCGTGTGCTGGCGCAGCGGGAAGGCGACGTTGTCCCAGAGGTTCATCGACCCGAAGAGCGCTCCGTCCTGGAACAGGACGCCGAACTTCTTGCGCATCTCGAACAGCTCGTCGTCGGTCATGTTCGGCACCGACTCGCCGTGGACCAGCACGTCGCCCTCGTCCGGGTAGAGGAGGCCGACCATGTGCTTGATGCACACCGACTTGCCGGTGCCCGACGGCCCGAGGATCATCGAGATCTGGTTGTCGGGCACGCCGAGGTTCAGGCCGTTCAGGATCGTGTTGCGGCCGAAGGACTTCTTGACGTCGATGAACTCCATCGCGTCGGTCGAGCCGTGCTCGCGCTTGAGCCCGGTGTGCCACTGGTAGGGGTTCTCGTCACCGGGGCCGGCGCGCAGATTGTCCGGGATGTGCTCGTCCGGGTCGGGCGGATTCTCCTGGGCGGCCTCACGGGTGACGCGGGCGGTCTCCTCGTCGGAGTCGCTCTTCAGACCGTCGGTGTTCACCTCGATCGGATCGCCGCTCTCCGGATCACCGCTCGCCTGCTCGGTGGTCGGCTGCTCGGTGGTCGGCTGCTCGTCCTCCTGCAACCAGTCCTTCTGGTCCTTGTCATCAGCCACGGTTGACTCCTCCGATGATCGTCCGGGGGTGCGGGAATGAAGAATTGATCATCTATCAGCCGCCTATTGGGGCTCTGGGGTTGGTCCCCCAGAAGATCTGGGTGCCGAGCATCCCGATCAGATGCACGAGCACTGTGTTCAAGACCATCGACTTCGCCGTCGCGGTTCCCACGCCCACGGGCCCACCACTGGCGGTGTAGCCGT
>JACCYP010000287.1 GCA_013696425.1 Thermoleophilaceae bacterium | reverse complement strand
GGGGAGCCGCGGCCGGGGCTGCTGGCGGAGCTCGAGCTCGACTCCGTGGTCGTCGTGGACGGCGACCGGGTGGCGCGGCGGGAGACCGCGGAGGCGGAGGGGCGCGCCGCGGAGCTGCTGGCCACGCTGGCTCACGGTGAGGCGGTGCTCTCTCCCCCCGACGACGTGGACGAGGCCGGCGATCTGAGCGCGGAGCAGCTCGCCGCCGTGAAGGCCGCGTTCTCGCGCCGGCTCTCGGTGGTCACCGGCGGCCCCGGCACCGGCAAGACGACGCTGGTGCGGGCGATCGTGGAGCAGGCCGCCGGTGCAAAGATCGACGTGGCGCTGTGTGCGCCGACGGGGCGGGCGGCGCGGCGGCTGTCGGAGGCCACCGGGCACGGGGCTACCACGATTCACCGGCTGCTCGAGTGGATACCCGGCGAGGGCCCGGCGCGCGGAGCCGATCACCCGATCGAGTGCGACCTGCTCGTCGTGGACGAGTCGAGCATGCTCAGCCTCACCGTCGCGGGGATGCTGCTGGAGGCGATCGGCGAGGAGACCCACGTCGTGTTCATCGGCGACGCCGACCAGCTGCCGCCCGTCGGGGCCGGCAAGCCCTTCGCGGATCTCATCGAGTCCGGGGCCGCGCCGGTGGCGCGGCTCGAGCACGTGTTCCGCCAGGCGGCGCGGTCGCTGATCGTGCAGGCGGCCCATGCGATCAACCGCGGCGAGCTGCCGCGCACCACCGCTGAGGAGGACGAGGTGCGCGACTTCTTCTTCATCGAGCACGCCGGCGATGGCGAGATCGCGGACGCCGTGGTGGAGCTCGCGGCCTCCCGGCTGGCGACGCACTACGACATCGACCCGATCCGCGAGATCCAGGTACTCGCGCCGATCTACCGCGGAGCCGTCGGAGTGGACTCCCTGAACGAGCGCCTGCGGGCGCGGCTGAACCCGGACGGGGCGCGCTGCCTCGACGGAGCCTTCCGCGCGGGCGACAAGCTGATCCAGACCCGCAACGACTACGACACCGGCCTGATGAACGGCCAGATTGTGATGTCCGTGTGCGAGGACGACGACGGTGATCTGCGCATCGAGTCAGACGATGGCCGCGCGATCACCGTGCCGGCCGAGCGAACGGCCTGGCTGCGCCCCGCCTACGCGATCTCGGTCCACAAGTCCCAGGGCTGCGAGATGCCGGTGGTGGTCCTGCCGGTGCACTCCTCACACAGCGTGTTGCTCTCCCGCAACCTGCTCTACACGGCGGTCACGCGCGCACGGCGGGCGTGCGTGATGGTCGGCCAGCCGGAGGCGATCAGGCGGGCGGTGAGGAAGGCGGAGGCGTTCCGGCGCCATACACGGCTGGCGGAGTTGATCCATGGGACGGATCCGGCGCAGATGACGTCCAGCTGAACTGCTCTCGCCCGATGAGGCGGGCGAGCTGAAGTCGAAGGTCGGCTCGAGCTTCACCTGCAAGGTCACGAATCCACAGAACGGCAAGAGCCAGCGCGTGGTCGCGACCCAGCGCGACACGAAGGGGAACTTCTCGCTGGGGGTGAAGTAGGACGCGCCGAGCGGGCGGCGGGCGCCCGAGGTGCTCAGTTGCGCGTGCCCACCGCGAGCAGGTACTCCTTCTCGAAGCGGGCGTCGTCCTCGCTCCCCCGGTTCCACTCCTCGCAGAAGGCGAAGAGGGCCTCGTCGAGCTCGGCCTCCCGACCGTTCGCGCCCGCGTTCTTGTAGGCGGCGATGGTCGGGCCGTAGCGCCCCTTGAAATGCTCCCCGTAGTCACGCGCACGATCGAAGGCCGTGATCTCGAGCACGTCGCGCTCGAGGGTGCGCCACTCGACGCTGTCCCCGAACAGCTCCTTCAGGTGGTCCTCGCCGCCCCAGAGCGGCGGCGGCTGGGCGCCGGGCGGAGGCGGCGGAGCGAAGGGACCCATCGTGCGGAAGAGCGCGCCGATCATGCCCTCGGGCGTCCAGTTCAAGCTCGGGAGTGAGGTCGCTCGATGTCACGGTCGCGCCGCGCTCGGCCGCCGGGATGGAGGCGTTGCCGGTGCCGGCGGCCACGTCGAGCACCTTCATCCCCGACTCGATCCCGCAGGCCTCGACGAGCCGCGGACCGAGCGGCAAGAGGAAGGTCTCGACCATCGACGGGTAGTCGCCCGACGCCCACATCGCCCGGTGGCGGGCCTTCAGTTCAGAGTCCGGTACGGAAGACACGGCAGCCCCCTTGGTCACTCGTGGAATGTCCGAACCTACCGCCCGCTCCGCGGTGCTGTCCAGTGGGAGATTGATGCTCGACGAAGGCGTCGAGCGCCCAGCTCGCACGTGGGAATCCCCTCATCAGCTTCAGCCTGACCTCGCCTGGGCGTGCGCATCTTCGACGGCGTGGACCCCCCAGTCGAAACGGAGCATCTGCGGACGCTCTCGTCGATGCTGATCGCGCTCTGCGACGGGTTGATCCTGCAGTGGCTGCTCGACTCAGACGCGGTGCCCGACGGCAAGGCGATGCTGGGTGCCCTGGCGTCGGCCACTTCCGCGACCGCGGCCGGACAATCGTGAACCTGCGACTCGAACGGCGGCGCCGTCGCCTGCGCGGTGCCCTCTACCTCGGCGGTGCCGTGGCCACCTCGGCCGGCCTTCACACGATGCTTGGCGGCGGGAGGTCGTTCCCTCCGTGGCGGCGCTCGAGCCCCATGGTCGAGAGTGAGCTGCGGTTCTACTCCGCGTTCTACGTCGCCTACGGGCTGACGTTGCTCCGTACGGCAGGTCGTGCCGAGCGCGACCCGGCCACCGTGCGCGCGCTCGCCGGTGCGCTCTTCCTGGCGGGGGCCGGAAGGGCGAGCGCCTGGGTGACCGTCGGCCGGCCGCATCCGCTCCAGCAGGCGCTGCTCGCCATCGAACTCGCCGCTCCCGCGTTCCTGGTAGCCGAGCAGGCTGGAATTGACCCGCTCTCGTGGACACGGTCTGACTAGGCAAGTGCTTCCTTGGCTTGCATGATCCTCTCGAAG
>JACCYP010000267.1 GCA_013696425.1 Thermoleophilaceae bacterium | reverse complement strand
CGAAGGCGCCGAAGGTGACGACCTTGGTGACCTTGCCGTCGAGCTCGTCGCCCACCGTGTAGGTGTCGACGATGCGCTGCCACGGGTCCTCCTGGGTCTGCTTGAGGCCCAGGGAGATGCGCTGGCGGTCACGGTCGATGTCGAGGACCTTCACCGGGACGGTGTCGCCGATGTTGAGGATCTCCGACGGGTGGTTCACGTGGCTCCAGGAGAGCTCGGAGATGTGGATGAGGCCGTCGATGCCGTCGAGGTCGACGAAGGCGCCGAAGTCCACGATGTTCGAGATCGCGCCCTCGACGATCTGGCCGGGCTGCAGGCGGTCGAGGATCTGCTGGCGCTGCTCCTTGCGCTCCTCCTCGAGCACGGCGCGCCGCGACAGGACCACGTTGTTGCGCGAGCGGTTCAGCTCGATCACGCGGCACTCGATCTTCTGGCTCATGAACTCGTCGAGGTTCTGCACCCGGCGGATGTCCACGAGCGAGGCGGGAAGGAAGCCGCGAACGCCGAGATCGACGATCAGGCCGCCCTTGACGACCTCGATCACCGTGCCCTCGACGGCGGTGCCGGCCTCGGCTGCCTGCTCGATGCGCCGCCAGGCCTTCTCGAAACGCGCGCGCTTCTTGGAAAGGATGAGCCGGCCGTCCGGGTCCTCCTTGGTGAGGACGAGGGCGTCGACCTCCTCGCCCATCTCCACCTCCTCGGCGGGAATGGCGGCCTTGCGGATGGACAGCTCGTTCGAGGGGATGACCCCTTCACTCTTGAAGCCGATGTCGACCAGGACCTCGTCCTTGTCGATGCGAACGACGTTCCCGGACACGACATCGCCCTCCTCAAAGAGGACCAATGTGGCGTCGTAGTTGGGGACGAGCTTCCCGTCGACCTCGATCATGAGGCCGTCGTTCGGCGGTGCGAGAGTCTCCGGCATGAAGGGCTGGAGGGTAGCGTTAAGTGCTCGATGCCGAAGCGGAGGACCAAGCGCGGAGCGCAGCGCACCCCGATCGGGGGCGATTACGACGTCCTGATCTGCGGAGCGAGCTTCGCAGGGCTCGCGGTCGCGCGCGAGCTCGCGGGCTCGGGCGCGCGCGTGATGGTGATCGACCGCTACGAGGTCGGCGAGCGCCAGACCTCCGCCTGCGCCGCCCCCACGGACTGGTTGCTCAACCTCGGCCTGCAGGGCTCGATGCGCCAGACCTTCCAGGACCTGGTGATCAACACGCCCTACGGCAGGCACCGCTACGACCTGCCGTGGACCTTCTCGACCTTCGACTACCGCACCCTGTGCGAGCTGCTCGACGAGCAGAACGACGCCGATTTCGAGACCGCAAAGGTGAACGGGCGCTCCGCGAACACGATTCACACCGACCGCGGCGACCTCACCGCACCGCTGATCGTCGACGGTCTGGGCTGGCGCCGGCTCCTCGCCGCCGATGACGGCTACCAGCCGCCCGACGCCCCGCTCTCACGCGGCCTCGAGGTGCACCCGAACGGCTCCGGCGAGGATCTCGAGATCTGGATCGACCGCCGCTACGTTCCGGCCGGCTACGGCTGGAGCTTCCCGGCGCGCAACGAGCTGCGGATAGGCGTCGGCTCCTTCGACCCCCGCTTTCACGTGAAGGACACCACCGTGCTGCTCGCCGAGGATCTCGATGCCGACGCCGTGCGCTACCAGGGCAACTGGATCCCGCACAAGCTGCGCCCCTCCACCGAGGACGGCATCTTCTTCGTGGGCGACTCGGCCGGGCACTGCCTGCCGCTCACGGCCGAGGGCATCCGCACCGCGCTCTACTTCGGCATCGCCTGCGGGCGCGAGCTGCGCCGCGTGGTCGAGGGGCGCTCGACCGCCGATGTGGCCCTGCGCCGCTACGGCACGTTCTCGGCGGCCCATGAGTGGCAGTTCGAGTGGCTGCTGCGCGTGCAGAAGCTCGTGCCGAAGCTGCCGGCGCCACTGCAGCACGGCGTGATCGGCGCGCTCGGCGACAAACGCTTCGTGGACTGGTCCTTCGGGCACTACCTGCGCATCGCCGACCCGAGCTTCGCCGGGGCGCCTATCGCCAACCAAGGCGGCGGGATGCCGCCAACCCCATCAGAGGGCGGGGCTGGAGGCCCCGCCGAGCTAGAACCCTCGGCGTTCCCGCGCTCCGGGAGCAACGGCGCGTCCGGCGGTGGCACGTCTGCGCTGCCAGTAGCCCACAAGCCAGACCAGGGCTAGCACCAGCGCCACGACCGAGGCGACGACCGCCTGGAGCGGGTCGACCGCGCCGATGAGCGCGAAGAAGATGTAGACGATCACGAGGCCGCCGCAGATGGCGAACCCGAACGCGGCGAGCTCCTGGATGCGCGCCTGGCGGTCCTCCGCGCGGCGCGGTGCGCGGCGGCGGTCCTGACCCCGTCGGTCTGGCATGCCAGCGTCCATGTGAGGACCGTAACCAGTTTGCGGACGGAGCGTGGGGGTAGGCACCGACCATGGAGAACGAACGCAAGGACGATCCCGCCTTCGAGGCGGTAGAGGAGGCCGGCGGCGGCGAGGCCGAGGGCTTCGAGCAGGCAGAAGCGGACCTCATCGAGAACGCGGAGAACGCGGAGCGCTACACCTCCGCCAAGTTCGGCGACAGCGCTACGGAGTCAGAGGAGGACCCCGGCTCTGAGTTCGGCGAGGCGGACCACGCGGACGCGCAGGAGTAGGCGCCTCTCGAGGCTCGCGCCTTCGGCGCTCGTCTTCAAACTGCAGCAATAAGGGGCTGTGCGGAGCGTTGGTCGCTGGCCGCGAGCGGCAACGCGCCACCGAGAGATCGAACCTCGAGAAACCGCCCTATACGGTCGCTTTCTCGAGGTTCGGCGGAAACCGGGCCGCCCCGCGCACTCCCGAACCCGCCCGGCTCACCCTTGGTTGCCCGCAGTTCAAACGAGCGCCGAAGGCGCGAGCCTCAGTCCCGCACCACGAGGAACACCCCGGCCGCGAGCAAGGCCACGCCGAGCACGCGCTGCCATGTGAGCGGGCGCTCGTCGAGTCCGAGCAGGCCGTAGCGGTCGACCACCACCGAGGCGGTGAGCTGGCCGGTGATCGTGGCCGCGGTCACGCCGCCCGCGCCGAGCGTCTGCACGGCCACCAGCGCCGTGGTCACGTAGATCGCACCCAGCACACCGCCGATCAGGTAGTACCAGGGCAGCGTCTTCGCCTCACCCACGTCGCCGACGCCGGTCACGACGGTGATGCCGATCAGGGCGATCGTGCCGATAACGAACGAAATCGTGGCCGCCGTGAACGAGCCGACGGTCTTGCCGAGCATGCCGTTGATCGGCGCCTGGAGCGCGATCATCCCGCCCGCCAACACGGTGAGCCCGACAGCGACGCCGCCGCGGTCCACTACTTCGCCTTCATCCAGTCCTCGCCCACGCCGAGATCCACGGCCAGCGGCGGGTCGAGCGGGAACGCGTCGGCCATCTCGCGCACGATGATCTCGCTCGCGGCCTCGATCTCGGCGTCGGGCGCCTCGAAGAGCAGCTCGTCGTGGATCTGGAGCAGCAGTGTGGTGGCGAGGCCGGCGTCGCGCAATGCGTTGCGGCTGCGCACCATCGCGATCTTGATGATGTCCGCCGCGGTGCCCTGGATGACGGTGTTCACGGCGAGGCGCTCGCCGAGCGAGCGCGTGGTCCACTGGCGCGCGCGCAGCTCGGGGATCCGCCGGATGCGCCCGAAGAGCGTCGTCACGTGGCCGTCGGCGGTGGCCTGACCGATGGTCGTGTCGATGAACTCCTTCACCTTCGGGAAGCCCTCGAGGTAGCGGTCGATGAACTGCTGCGCCTCGTCCTGGGGGATCTGGAGGCGGTCGGCGAGCCCGTAGGCGGAGAGCCCGTAGACGATGCCGTAGTTGACCATCTTGGCCTTCGAACGCGTACCCGGGTCGGCCGAGCCGCCGAGGATCTGCTCCGCGGTCCCGGTATGCACGTCCTCGCCGCGGCGGAAGATGTCCTTCAGCACCTCCTCGCCGGCGATGTGGGCGAGCACCCGCAGCTCCACCTGCGAGTAGTCGGCCGCGATCAGCTTGTGCCCCTCCTCGGCCACGAAGCAGCCGCGGATCTCGCGCCCGAGCTCCGTGCGCACGGGGATGTTCTGCAGGTTCGGGTCGGTGCTCGACAGTCGCCCGGTGGCGGCGCTCACCTGGCCGAAGGTGGTGTGCAGCCGCGAGCGCTCGTCCACGAGCTCCGGCAGCGCATCGAGGTAGGTGCTCGTGAGCTTCGAGAGCTCCCGCCAGCTCTCGACCGCCGGGATGATCTCGTGCTCGGAGCGGATGGCCTGGAGCACGCGCGCGTCGGTCGAGAATCCGGTCTTGCCCCGGCGCTTCTTCGAGAGGCCGAGCTTCTCGAACAGGATCTGCCCGAGCTGCTGGGGCGAGCCGATCGTGAACTCCTCATCGGCGAGCTCATAGATCTTCGTCTCGAGCTCGAGTGTGTCGGCCACCACCCGCTCGCGGATCGCGGCGAGCCGGTCGGTATCGAGCTGCACCCCCGCGCGCTCCATGTCGATCAGCACCTCCACGAGCGGCAGCTCGATGTCGCGCAGTAGCGGCACGAGCCCCTGCTCGCGCAGCTCCTTCATCTGGATCTCGGCCAGCATCCGCGTGAGCACCGCCGTCTCGGCGATGCCCTCGGCGGTGGTGGCGAGCCCCTCGCGCTCCGCCAGCTCCGCCAGCTCGTAGTTGCGCCCGGCGGGATCGAGCAGGTAGGCGCCGATCATCGTGTCGTGCTCGAGCGGCGGCGCGTCGGTCGGCTCCTCCGGCGCCGCGATCGACTTCCAGTCGTGCGCCACCAGCGGGCGCTCGCCCCAGGCGAGCGCGAGCGCGGCGAGGCCCTCGGTCTCGCCGTAGAGCGCCTCGGGACCTCCGGCGAAGGCGCCGAAGCGCAGCGCGCCTCGGGACCCGTCCTCGCGCTCCTCGCGTCCGGCCGCGAAGGAGGGCAGGTCCCCCTTCAGCTCGCCGAGCTCGGACTCGGTGATCTCCTTCGCGCTCACCTCGAGCGTGGTCTGCGCCTCGGAGGCGGGTGCGGCCTCGTCGGCCAGCACCTCCTCGAGCCGGCGCAGCGGGTCACGCAGCTCGAACTCGCGGAACATCTCGCGCAGGCCCGAGCGGTCCGGCGCGGTGGAGGCGATGGCGGCGAGATCGACGTCGACCGGCACGTCGCGCACGGCGGTGGCGAGCTGCTTGGACATGCGTGCGTTCTCGGCGTGCCCGGTGAGGTTCTCCTTGCGCTTCGCGCCCGAGATGTTCTCGACGTTGCCGAGCACGCCCTCGAGGTCGCCGTACTCCTGGAGCAGCGTGGACGCGGTCTTGTCGCCGATGCCGGGGACGCCCGGGATGTTGTCGGAGGTGTCGCCCTTGAGGCCGTAGAAGTCGGGGATCAGCTCGGGCGGGATGCCATAGCGCTCGACCACGGCCTCGCGGTCGTAGGTCTTCGTCTCGGTGATGCCCCGGCTCGTGGCCATCACCCGGACGCCGGGCTCGATCAGCTGGAACATGTCACGGTCGCCGGTGAGCACCATTGTCTCGATGCCCTTCTGCTTGGCCTGCTCGGTGAGGGTCGCGATCACGTCGTCGGCCTCGAAGCCGTCGATCTTCACGTTCTCGTATCCGAAGGCCGCCACGAGGGGCTCGAAATGGGGCCACTGCTCCCTCAGGAGATCCGGGCGGGACTTGCGGCCGGCCTTGTAGTCGGGGGAGATCTCGTCACGTCCCGACATTCCACCGTCCCAAACCACTAGCGTCGGCGACGCGCCGTGCTCGGTCAGGATCTTGACGAGCATCGACGCGAATCCAAAGATTGCATTCGTCGGCTGGCCCTTCGACGTGGCGATCGTTTCGGGCAGGGCATAGAAAGCCCTGTACACGAGCGAGTTTCCATCGATGAGGAAGAGTTCCGTGGCCACCGCTCCCCGTTTATATCCTCCTCTCCCCCTGGCCATGTCGATCGCTCCCCAAGCACAGTTCTCCCTGACCCTCCGCGTGGAGATCCCAAGCGCGCCCGGTTCGCTCGGGCGGCTCACCTCGGCGATCGGCTCCGCTGGCGGATCCCTCGGCGCCATCGACCTCGTCGAGGTGCGCGGCCAGCGCACGCTGCGCGAGATCACCGTGTCCTGCGCGAACCAGGATCACTGGCGCGACGTGGTGAAGGCGGTCGAGGAGCTCGAGGACGTGGAGCTGATCGGCACCACCGACCGCACCTTCGAGCTGCACCGCGGCGGCAAGGTCCACACCGGCCTGAAGATCCCGGTCGGCACCCGCGACGAGCTGTCGATGGCCTACACGCCCGGAGTCGCGCGCGTGTGCAACGAGATCCACGAGAACCCGGACGCCGTCTTCGACTTCACCATCAAGGCGAACACGGTCGCGGTGGTCTCCGACGGCACCGCGGTTCTCGGTCTCGGAGACATCGGGCCGGAGGCGGCGATGCCGGTGATGGAGGGCAAGGCGATGCTCTTCAAGGAGTTCGGCGACGTCGACGCCATGCCGATCTGCCTGAGCACGAAGGACCCTGACGAGATCGTGGCCGTCTGCAAGGCCATCTCCCCCGGCTTCGGCGGCATCAACCTCGAGGACATCTCCTCGCCGCGCTGCTTCGAGATCGAGAACCGGCTGATCGAGGAGCTCGACATCCCGGTCTTCCACGACGACCAGCACGGCACGGCGATCGTCGTGCTCGCGGCGCTCTTGAACGCCTGTCGGCTCACAGGCCGGCGGATCGAGGACCTCTCGGTCGCGATGGTCGGGGCCGGCGCCGCGGGCGTGGCGGTCGCGAAGATCCTCATGACCGCGGGCATCACCCAGATCGTCGCCTGTGACCGCTTCGGCGCCATCCACGCCGCCCGCATCGACTATGCCGACGCGTCGATGAACGCTCCGAAGGCCTGGCTCGCGGAGAACACCAACCCGCAGGGTCGCAACGGCAGCCCGGCCGACATCCTCGAGGGCACCGACCTCTTCGTCGGCCTCTCGGGCCCGGGGATCATCGGCGCCAAGGATCTCGAGCGGATGAACCCGGATCCGTTCGTCTTCGCCATGGCGAACCCCGACCCCGAGGTCCCGCCCGAAGAGGCGGCCCCCTACGTGGGTGTGATGGCCACCGGGCGCTCGGATTACCCGAACCAGATCAACAACGTGCTCGCCTTCCCGGGCGTCTTCCGCGGGGCCTTCGACGCCCGCGCGACGAAGATCACCGAGGAGATGAAGCTCGCGGCCGCCCAGGGCATCGCCCAGGTGGTCGGTGACGACGAGCTCGCCGAGGACTACATCGTCCCGAGCGTCTTCAACCGCGATGTGAGCCCGGCCGTCGCCGCGGCCGTACAGGAGGAGTGGCAGCGCACGGCAACACCCGTCGAGTCGCGGTAACAGGCGCCTCCGGCAACATCGGCAGGGCGCTCGTCCGCGCCCTGCGCGAGCGCGGCGACGAGGTGGTCGAGATCTCGCGCTCGAGCGGCTGGGATCTGAAGTCCGGCGAGCCGGCTCCCGTCGGGGGCTGCGACGCCGTGATCCACCTGGCGGGCGAGCCCGTGGCCCAGCGCTGGAAGGACGAGGTGAAGAGGGAGATCCGCGAGTCGCGCGTCGCCGGCACCCGCAGCGTCGTGCGCGGGATGACCGAGTGCGAAGACCCGCCGCGCGTGCTCATCTCGCAGTCCGCCAGCGGCTACTACGGCCCGCGCGGCGACGAACCGGTCGACGAGACGGCCCCCTCCGGCGGGGACTTCCTGGCCGAGGTGACCGCCGCCTGGGAGGCCGAGGCGGAGAAGGCCCCCGGCCGCGTGGTCCTCTGCCGCACCGGCGTCGTGCTCTCCAAGGACGGCGGCGCCCTGGAGACGATGCTCCCCTTCTTCAAGCTCGGCGGCGGCGGGCCCGTTGCGGGCGGCGCGCAGTACATGCCATGGATCGCGCTCGAGGACGAGGTCGGGGCGCTGCTCTTCTGCCTCGACGACGACGAGGTCTCAGGCCCCGTGAACCTCTCCGCGCCCAATCCGGTGACCAACAAGGAGTTCTCGAAGGCGCTCGGCCGCGCCCTGCACCGCCCGGCGTTCGCGCCGGTCCCGGCGGTCGCGATCAAGCTGCTCTACGGCGAGATGGCCTCGATCGTGACCACGGGCGTGCGCATGGAGCCGCGCGCCCTGCTCCGACACGGCTACGAGTTCAGGTTCCCGTTGCTCGATGCGGCGCTCGACGCCGAGCTCTGATCGCCACCCGGCTCCGGCGAGAACCGATAACCGATCCCGAAGTGCGTGTGGATGTAGCTCCACTCCGGCGCGAGCTTCTCGAGCTTCACCCTCACCTTGCGCACGAACACGTCCACGGATCGGTTGCGCCGGGGTAGGCGCCCGTCCCAGATCAGCCGGTAGATCTCCTCGCGGGTCACCACCCGGTCCTGGCGCTCGGCGAGCACCCAGAAGATCTGGAACTCGCGCACGGTCAGGCCGGCACGCTGGTCGTCGATCAGGACCTGCATCTCGGCAGGCCGGATCTCGAGGTTGGCCACCCGGATCGCCCGGGGAGTGGGTGATGCGACGAGTGACGAGTCCACCGCATCCGGAAGCTACGCGGGGCGGGCGCGGCGTTGGTGAAGAGTTGGTGAAAGCCTGTTCAGAGGAACCGCGAAGCGGCGAGAAGCTATTCGCCGGCGTGCGCTTCGCTCGAGCGCTTCTTGTTCTTCTCGGCCGGGAGCGCGAAGCGGCTGGGCTTGGTCGGCACGACCGGGTTCTCGATCGTCCCGAGCTGCTTGACGAGGTCCTCCCA
>JACCYP010000253.1 GCA_013696425.1 Thermoleophilaceae bacterium | reverse complement strand
GCGATACCTACTTCGAGGGCAGCCTGCGCGACCGCCTCGACGCCGACCCCGCCACCGCAGTGGGGCCCTTCGGCGACGCCCTCCGGGGCGCCGACCTCGCCATCGGCAACCTCGAGGGCACCTACTCGACCGGGGGCGGGGGGAAATGCGGCGGGAAGAACGGCAAGGGCAACTGCTTCTCCTTCCAGGCGCCGCCGCGAAATGCGCCCGCACTCGCGTGGGCGGGCTTCGACGCGATGAACCTCGCCAACAACCACTCGGGCGACTTCGGCGCCCGCGGGCGGTCGCAGACCGTGGCCGCCGTGAGCGGCGCGGGGCTCGCCGTGACCGGGCGCCCGGGCGAGATCACGGTGCTCACCGTGCGCGGGGTGAGGGTGGCCCTGGTCGGCTTCGCGCCGAACTCGGGCGTGGCCGACATCCGCAACATCCCCGCCGCCCGCTCGACCGTCCGGCGGGCGAGGAAGCGCGCCGACGTGGTGGCGGTGCTGATGCACGCCGGCGCGGAGGGCACGTCGAAGACGCGCGTGCCATACGGCCGCGAGAAGGCCTTCGGCCAGGACCGCGGCAACACCCGCGCCTTCACCCACGCCGTGGTCGATGCCGGCGCCGACGTCGTGCTCGGCTCCGGGCCGCACGTGCTGCGCGGGATCGAGGTCTACCGCGGCAAGGTGATCGCCTACTCGCTCGGCAACTTCGCGGGCTGGCGCAACTTCGCACAGGGCGGGACGCTCAGCCTCACCGGGCTGCTGCAGGTGAACCTCTCACCCGAGGGCGCCCTGCGTGGCGGCCGCTTCCGGTCGATGAAGCTGATCGGCCCCGGCATCCCGGTGCCCGACTCGAGCCGGGCCTCGACCCAACTCGTGAACCGCCTGGGCGAGAAGGACTTCTTCGGCCGCCGCCTGCGCCTGCTGCCCGACGGCTCGTTTTAGATCAAACAATCCTGCCCTGACCGCCGTATGGGTGGTGAAAGCAGGACTGTGGGTCACTCCGCCGGCAGTGACGCCCGGGCGGCGTCGAACATCTCCAGCGCGCGATCGAGGTGCTCCTTCTCGTGCGTGGCCATCACCGACGTGCGCATGAGCGCGCCGCCGCGCTGGACTGCGGGGTAGATCGCGAGGTTCACGTACATGCCGGCGTCGTAGAGCACCTTCCACATCAGCGCGGCCTTCCAGTCGTCGCCGATCAGCGCCGGCACGATCGGGGTGTGGATCGTGCGGCCGTCGATCTCGGTGGCGGGGATCACGTCGAAGCCGAGGGACGCCAGGCCCTCGCTCAGATACCGCGCGTTGTCGAGCACCCGTTCGAACAGCTCGGCGCCCTCGGGCGAGCGTGTGATTCGCAGCGCCTCGCGCGCGGCGCCGACGGCGGCCGGCACGGCCGAGGCCGTGAACATGAACGCCCGCGACTGGTAGCGCAAGAACTCGAGCACGTCGCCGGGCCCGGCGATGAAGCCGCCGCAGGAGGCGAGCGACTTCGAGAAGGTGCCCATCCGGATGTCGACCTTGTCCTCGACGCCGAGCAGCTCGGAGGCGCCGCAGCCGCGTGCGCCGAGCACGCCTGCGCCGTGGGCCTCGTCCACCATCAGTCGCGCGCCGTGCGCCGAGCAGAGCTCGGCGATCCGGGGCAGGTCGGCAACGTCGCCCTCCATCGAGAACACGCCGTCGACCACCACGAGCACGCCGCCGCCGTCGGTGGCCGCCCGCCCGAGCATCTGCTCGAGCTTGTCGAGGCGGTTGTGGCGGAAGGGCCGGATCCGGGCGCGCGACATCTGCACCGCGTCGAGGATCGAGGCGTGGTCGCCGGAGTCGCAGATCACGGTGTCGCCGGGGTCGAGCAGCGTCCCGATGCAGCCCACGTTGGCGAGGTAGCCGGCGGTGAAGACGATCGCGTCGTCGGTGCCCATCCACTCGGCGAGTTCCTCCTCGAGCGCCACGTGCAGGGGAATCGTGCCGTTCATGAACCGCGATCCGGTGAGCGCGGTGCCGTACTCGTCCAGCGCGGCGCGGGCGGCGTCCTTCACGCGCTGGTTGCCGGTGAGCCCGAGATAGTTGTTCGAGCCGAGCATCAGCCGGTCGCGCCCCTCCATTCGCACGACGGGCCCGGCCTCGCCCTCGAGCGTCCGGAAGTAGGGCACCATGTCGGCGTCCTGCGCCGCGCGCAGGAGTTCGAGCCGCTCGTGGTTGCGGGCCTTGTCGAAGAGGTCGATCGCGGTGGTCATCGGCTACGGTGGCGCGCCTTGAACCCGGTGGTGAAACCCGTCGCGTCCCGGCGCGACATGAAGGCGTTCATAGAGCTGCCGTTCAGGCTCCATGCTAACGAGCCCAGGTGGGTCCCTCCGCTCAAGCTGGAGCGCCGGATCTTCCTGAATCCGCGCCAAGGGCAGTTCGGGCGCCACGGCGGTGAGTTCCAGCTGTTCCTCGCGGAGCGCGACGGCCGCAGCGTCGGGCGGATCAGCGCCCAGATCGACCAGGCGTTGAACGACTATCAGGACAACGCGTGGGGGATGTTCGGCTTCCTCGAGCTCGAGGAGGACCCCGAGGTGCTGCGCACGCTGCTGGATACCGCCGCCGCGTGGCTGCGGGAGCGGGGCCGCGACCGCATGGTCGGCCCGATGGACTTCCAGATGAACGACGAGTCCGGCGTCCTGATCGAGGGGTTCGAGCTCGATCCGATGGTCAAGCAGCCCTGGCAGCCGCCCTACTACCAGCGGCTCTGCGAAGCGGCCGGCCTTGAGAAGGCCGTCGACCTCTACATGTGGAACCTCGAGGTCTCAGACCGGGAGAAGGTGCTGCCGGTGATCTGGGAGCTCGCGGACAAGCTCGAGCCCGAGCACGGGATCGTGCTGCGCAAGATGAGCCGGCGGCGGCTGCGCAAGGACCTCGACGTGTTCGGGGAGATCTACAACCGCGCCTGGCGGCGGAACTTCGGCTTCGTGCCCTACTCCAAGGAGGACCTCGACGCCTACGGGCAGGAGCTCCAGCTCGTTTTCGACAAGCACTGGTTCATGGTCGCCGAGACCAAGGAGGGCGAGCCCGTCGGGATCGCCATCACCGTGCCCGACGTGAACAAGGTCCTGCGCAAGATGAACGGCCGCCTGCTCCCGCTCGGCTGGTGGCACTTCCTGAACAAGGGGCGGACGATGGACCGAGTGCGGGTGGGGTTCCTCGGGGTGAAGCCCGAGTACCAGCACACGGGAGTGGCCGCCGGCCTCTACGCGGAGCACTTCAACACCGCGGCCCACCGCCCCCAGACCGGTGGCGAGATGGGCTGGATCCTCGAGACCAACGACGCGATGAACAAGGGCATGGAGGCGATGGGGGGCACCATCGTCAAGAAGTACCGGGTCTATGAGCGGATGCTCCCCAGCGCGTCCGCTACCGGAGTAGACTCGCCTCCTTCGTGAGCGAGCCCGCCGAAGCCGAAGTCCGCCACCTCCCCGTCCAGGTCGTCGACGCGACCCCCGTCGAGCGGGAGCCCCGCGCTCTCGACATCGTGCGGCAGGTTCCGGCGCCCGTGCTCGCCGCATCCGCCGGGTTCGTGGCCGGGATCGTCGCCATCACCGCCGTCCGGGTCCTGCGCGCCCTGCGCCACCCGAGCCGGATGCTGCCGAGCAGGCGCAAGGCGGCGAAGCTCGACGTCGCCGCAACGCGCAGCTTCCTCGTCGACGTCCACCTCCTGAAGCGATAGCCGGCGTCCGGCGGCGTCATCGGTGCCTCGGCTTGGCCCACCAAGCCTTCGGCCCTCTTCCTGGCCGGACTTGGCTCTCGCTTCAGGACCGTCTGTGGTTCTAGAGAGCGATCACGTGCCCGTCGGCCGCTTCCGGCTCCCGGGCGGCTCGCGCGACGGGCTCACCCGCCGCCGCGGCAACGTGCTCGAACGCCTGCTCCACCACCAGGAGGAACCGGTGCTGGTGCGATCATGGATCGCGGCCGGGAGCGTCCGCTTCCAGGCGGAGGCCCCCAGCCGGCAGGCCTGCGAGTACGGCATCGACCGGATGCGCTTCGCCCTGGCGCTCGACCTCGACCTGGCGCCGTTCATGCGCCGGTTCCGCCGCGACCCGCTGGTGGGCCCGGCCATCCGGCAGCGCCAGTGGTACCGGCCCTGGCGCCAGCCCGAGCCGTTCGAATCGCTCGCCTGGGCGATCACCGAGCAGCTGATCGAGGCCGGCGCCGCGTTCGAGATCCAGAAGCGGATGATCCGCCGGTTCGGGCGCCGCAGCGAGTGCGGCAGGCGTTCGAACTCGCCCACGGCAGCCGCCATCGCCCGCCGCTCGCCGCCGGAGATCCAGTCCTGCGGCCTCGCGGAGCGGCGCGCAATCGCGCTGCTTTGCGCCGCGCGCGAGGTGGCCGACGGCCGTATCGACCTCCATTCCGAGGAGCCGGAGAAGGACTGGGCGCGGCTGCGCTCGATCCCGAACGTCGGCTCGTGGACGATCGAGAAGCTCGCCTGGCATGGCCAGGGCCGCGCCGACATGCTGCCCGCCGGCGACCTCGCCTACGTGAAGATCGTGGGCGTGCTTGCGGGTCTCGGCCGCAGGGCCACCGAGGACGAGGTGCGGGAGTACTTCGCGCCCTACGCGCCCTACCAGGCGATCGCCGGGATGTACGCGCTCAGGGGCGCCGCCCCGGCAGCAGGTCGTTGGTGAACGCGCCCTCCGGAGTGGTCAGGTTCTCCAGCAGCCCGTTGTCGCGCATCCACTTCGTGAAGCGCGCCCACTCCGCCGGGTCCTGGTAGCCGAACGGGTCGCCCCGCTCGGGCAGGAACAGCGGGATCGTCACGTCGAGCTCGGCGCGCTGTAGAGGCGCCTTGAGCTCGGGGTTCGCCTTCACGAGCGCCTTCACGCCCACCTCGGGGTCGCGCTCGAGGTCGCGGGTGCCGAGTGCGAGCGCCGCGAGGAAGCGCCTCACCTTGGCGGGATCCTCCTCGACTGCCCGCTGGTTCGCGACGAAGATCAGCTCGTTGTAGGTCGGCACGCCCGCCTGCTCGATCCGGATGATCTTCGGGTTGCGCTTCTTGCGCTCGAGCTCCACGCCCTCGACGTTCCAGAAGGCGCCGAGCACGGCGTCGACCTTCTTGGTCAGTAGCGCGGGCGTGAGCCCGAAGCCGACGTCTCGCTCCTTCACGCGGTCGGCGGGGATGCCGGCCTGCTGGAGGATCGTCTTCAGGTAGGCGCTCTGGTAGTCGATCCCGGCGGTCCCGACGGTCTTGCCCTCGAGATCCTCGGGGCCGTCGATCCCGGCGGCGGGCAGCGAGATCAGCGAGGTGAGCGGCTTGCGCACGAGCGCACCCACCGACACCACCTGCTTCTCGAGGTCGCGCGCCCGCAGCAGCTCGGGCTCGTAGGAGATCGCGAGATCGACCCGGTTCGCCGAGGCCTGCGCGAGCGGCGCGGCGGGATCCGAGGGCTCGCGGATCTTCAGGTCGAGGCCGACGTCGTCGAAGTAGCCCGCCGCCTGCGCGGCGTAGATCGAGGCGTGGTCGGCGTTCGGCACGTAGTCGAGCAGGAGCGTGAACTCCTCCTTGGCCGCCGCGCCGGTGTTCTCCTCCTTCTCGCCACAGCCGGCGATCGCGATCAGGGCGAGCAGGAGCGGGAGCAGCTTCTTCAAGGCGTGTTCCTCCAGGGAATCGCGATTCGTTCCGCGAGCGTAACCAGCGTGAACAGCGCCACCGCCATCAGGGCGAGCAGCACCACGCCGGCATACGTACGGGCGGTCTCGAGTTGGTTGTTGTCGATGAGGACGAGACGGCCGAGGCCTTTATCGGCGCCGGCCCATTCGCCGAACACGGCGCCGATCACGGACACCGTGGCGGCAATCCGCAGGCCGGAGAACGCGCCCGGCAGGGCGGCCGGGAACTCGGCGAGGCGCAGCATCCGCCCGCGCGAGGCGCCCATCGAGCGCATCAGCTTGAGCACGTCCGGGTCGAGTGAGCGCAGGCCGTCGAGCAGGTTGACCGTGAAGGGGAAGAAGCAGATCAGCGCGACGATCGCGATCTTCGGGCCCATGCCGTAGTCGAAGGCGAGGATGAAGAGCGGAGCCAGCACCACGATCGGGATGGCCTGCGAGGCCACGAGCAGCGGGTAGGTGGCGTCCCGGACCACGTGCGAGCGGTGCATGGCGAACGCGGCGAGGGCGCCGAGCACCACGGCCACGAGCAGCCCCAGCAGCACCTCCTGGAGCGTGACCCAGGCGTTGTCGAGCAGCAGCGAGCGGTTGTCGGTGAACGCGCCCCAGGTCTGGCCCGGCGAGGCCAGCAGCAGGTCGTCGGTCCGGGAGGCGGCGAACGCCCACAGCCCCACGAGGGCGGCGAGGGACAGCGCGGCCAGGAGCACGCGCCTCATTCGCCGAGCGCCTCCATCGCCCGTTCGCGCAGCGCGGCGAAATCCGGGCTCGTGACGGTGGCGCGGCGGGGGCGGGGGCGGGGGATGGCCACCTCGATCTCCGCCACCACCCGGCCGGGGCGGGGAGAGAGCACGGCGACGCGGTCGGCCAGGTAGAGCGCCTCCTCCACATCGTGGGTCACGAGCACCACCGTGCGCGGCTCCTCCGCGAGCGCGCCGGCCAGCCACTCCTGCATCCCCGCGCGGGTGATCGAGTCGAGCGAGGCGAACGGCTCGTCGAGCAGCAGCACCGGCCGCCCGGGCAGAAGCGTGCGCAGGAACGCCACGCGCTGGCGCATCCCACCGG
>JACCYP010000227.1 GCA_013696425.1 Thermoleophilaceae bacterium | reverse complement strand
GATCATCCCGGTGCGTGACGCCAAGGAGTTCAACAACGCCATCGACGACTCGCGCCTGGTCGTGCTCGAGGACACCGGCCACATCCCGATGGCCGAGCGGCCCGGGACCGTGAACGACCTCGTGATGGAGTTCCTTGACGAGCAGGGCGAGGCCGAGGACAACATCTCCTCCGGCGAGTCTTCCACGGCAACCGCCTAGATGATTGATTCCCCGGGGCCGTGCGTGCGGGGGCGCGTCCAGGCCAAGCTGAGCGCCGACCGCCCGCGAAGCCGGTAGGGGTACCTACCGGCGAGCGGGTGGGTGGCGCTCCAGCGAAGGCATGGCGCGTCATCCGCGCGTGCGGGGATCGGGGAATCAGTCATCTAGTTCGGCAGGGCTAGGTCGTGAGCGCGCCCTGTGCGGCCGAGCCGACGTGGCGGGCGTACTTGCCGAGCACGCCGGTCTCGTACTTCGCTGCGGGCGACTCGTAGGCCTCGACACGCTTCGCGATCTCCTCGTCGGGTAGGTCGAGGCGCAGCTCGCGCGCCCCCACGTCGAAGGTGATCGAGTCGCCGTCGCGCACGGCGCCGATCGGGCCCCCGCGCGGCGCCTCCGGGGCCACGTGGCCGGCCATGAAGCCGTGGGTGGCCCCGGAGAAGCGACCGTCGGTGAGCAGGGCGACCGAGTCGCCGAGGCCCTCGCCTACCAGCGCGGCAGTGACGGCCAGCATCTCGCGCATACCCGGGCCGCCGCTCGGGCCCTCGTTGCGAATCACGACCACCTCGCCTTCGGTGATCGAGCCCGCCTTGACCGCTTCAAACGCGTCCTCCTCGCACTCGAACACGCGCGCCGGGCCGGTGTGCTCGCGGCGGTTGTGGCCGGCGAGCTTCACGACAGCGCCGTCGGGAGCGAGGTTGCCGCGCAGAATCGCGAAGCCGCCGTTGGGCGAGAGCGGATCGTCCATCGCGCGGATCACCTCCTGGCCCTCGCCCTCCTGCGCCTGCTCTGCCTCCTCTCCGACCGTGCGGCCGGTGACCGTGACGGCGTCGGCGTTCAGCATGCCGGCGTCGAGCAGGCGTTTCGCGACCAGGCGCATGCCGCCGGCGTGGTAGAGGTCTGAGGCGAGGAAGCGGCCGCCCGGCTTCAGGTCGGCGATCAGCGGCGTCTTCCACGCGATCCGATCGAAGTCCTCGAGGTCGAGCGCGACGCCCACCTCGTTGGCGACGGCCATCAGGTGCAGCACTGCGTTCGTGGAGCCGCCGGTGGCGGCGACGCCGGTGATCGCGTTCTCGAGTGAATCCTTGGTGATGATCCTGCTCGGATGGAGGTCCTGGCCGAGCAGCTCGACCACGAGCTTGCCGCAGTCCTCGGCAACCTGCCCCTTCTTGCCGTCCTCGGCGGGCACCACGCCGCTGCCCATCGGCGAGATGCCGAGGATCTCGAACGCCGTGCCCATGGTGTTCGCCGTGTACTGGCCGCCGCACGCGCCGGCGCCCGGGGAGGCCACATTCTCGAGCTCGGTGAGCTCGTCGTCGGTCATGTCGCCCGCGGCGTGGGCGCCTACGGCCTCGAACACGTCCTGGATGCTCACGTCCCTGCCGTGCAGGCGGCCGGGAGCGATCGTGCCGCCGTAGAGCATCAGGCTCGGCACGTCGAGGCGCGCGAGCGCCATCACGCACCCGGGAATCGTCTTGTCGCAGCCGCTCAACGCCACCACGCCGTCGAACATGTGGCCGCGCGAGACGAGCTCGATCGAGTCGGCGATCACCTCACGGGAGACCAGGCTGGTCTTCATGCCCTCGGTGCCCATCGTGATGCCGTCGGATATCGAGATCGTGTTGAACTCCATCGGCGTGGCGCCCGCCGCGCGGATCCCGTCCTTCACGCGCTTGGCCAGCGCGCGCAGGTGGAAGTTGCACGGCATCGTCTCCGTCCAGGTGTTAGCGACGCCGATGATCGGCTTCTCGAGGTCCTCGCCGCTGAACCCGATGCCCTTCAGGTAGGCGCGCGCGGCGGCCCGCTCGGGACCTTCGAGGATCGCGCGGCTGCGCGACCGGGGATCGGTGCCGAGGTCGGTGCTCACGCCGAACTCGCGGTCCAGCTCCGAACGGTGGGCTGTGAGGACCCCCGGGGTCTCATCGGCGGCGGGCCTCGACCGAGGCGCCTCGCTCGCGCTCCCACTGCGCGAGGCGCCACAGGTCACGGCGCACGCGGGCGGGATCGAGCTGCCGGCCGGGCAGATGCATGTTCGCGTCCCTGATCAGGCGGTGCTCATCACCGGTCAGGGCCATCCACTTGGCGAGCACGTCGTCGGAAGCAGGGAGCTTGGTGCCTCCGCCCGTCATCCCCCCCGCGAGGTCCGGGAACTCGACGCAGTATTCGCTGAGGAGGCGGCCCGAGTCAGGCACGTAGGCCGTGATCGGCTTGTGCGGGTAGATGAGGTAGGCGTACCGGGAGCCCGCGGCCTCGCGCGAGGCGCCTGCCTTGGCCTCGGCCGCAGACTGGCCCCACACGCGCAGGAAGCCGAGGTCGCGGTACATGTCCCACTCCTCGTCGTTCACGCAGGAGCGCAGCAGCTCGCGGGCGCGCTGCTCGGCGCGGCGTTCGCGTCCGGGGTCACCGATCGTCACGAGATCGCCGTGGCTGCGGCGGGCGCGCCTCCGCCGGTCGCGCTCGTCCCGGAGGCGATGGAACGCCATCACGAGGCTCGGCACGGCGAGGAGGGCGGCGACGAGGATGAGTGCGAAGAGGGCGGCGGACACGCTGAGCGCGCCTCTAGCCGCCGGCTGCGCGGGGGAAGAAGATCACGCGCTCCGCGTCGCGCGGCACGTCCCCGAAGTCGCGCACCATCCGCGCCTCGCGCCGGCCGCTGGTCTCGTCCTGGGTGGGGACGGCAGCCCACATCCCCTCGTCGAGCTGGCGCCGGAACTCCTCGACCAGCGCCTCCTCTTCCGCGCGCACGGCGGGATCTCCCTCTCTCAGGAGGACTTCGCCATGCCCGGGCTTCATTCGAAGGAACTTCATCGTGGGTCCGCGGCGGCGGCTCGCGGTCAGGCGATTATGGCAAAGCCCCAGCCGGGTTCCGGGGGCTTGGCGCGCCGCCGCGCCGATCAGCGCTGTTCGAGGCCGAACACGTCGACCGGACCGGGACCCGCCCCGATGTCCCGCAGGCCGTCCCGCACGGCGCGCGCAGCGGTTTCCCTCGCCACCCTCGCGGCCTCGAGCGGCGAGGCGCCCTTGGCGAGCTCGGCCGCGAGCGTCGAGGAGTGGGTACACCCGCTTCCGTGCGCCGCGCCATCGGGATGGCGCTCTCCCGGAATCGACAGCATCTGGTCCCCGTCGAAGAACACGTCGATCGCCTGCTCGTGATGGCCGCCGGTGACGACGACCGCCCCGGCGCCGAGCGCGTGGATCGCGCGGGCCAGCTCCTCGGGTTCGGAGTCGTCGCCGGCCCCCGCCAGCACGCGCGCCTCCGGGAGGTTCGGCGTGACCATGGCGGCGCGGGGAACGAGCGTCGCCCGCAGTGCCTCGACGGCGTCGTCGAGCAGCAGTCGCGCGCCGCTCTCGGCCACCATCACGGGGTCGAGCACGACGGGTGCGTCGCCGACGAGCGGCAGCGCACGGGCCACGGCCTCGATTGCGCCGGTTCCGCCGACCATCCCGATCTTCACCGCATCCACACCGATGTCCTCGGCCACGGCGCGCACCTGGTCCACGATCGCCTCCGGTGGCAGCGCATGGACGGCGGTCACGCCCAACGTGTTCTGGGCCGTGACCGCCGTTATCGCGGTCGTGCCGTGGCAGCCGGCGCGCGCGATCGCCTTGAGGTCCGCCTGGATGCCCGCGCCGCCCCCCGAGTCGGAGCCCGCGATCGAGAGGACGACGGGTGGGTTGCGCGGCGTCAGGGCCGCTCGAAGAGGTGGTCGAGGCCCATGGGCGTCAGAAGGGTAGGCGTTCGGCGCCTGGGGCCCGGTCAGCAGCCCGCCGCCCGCTCATACGCCCCCACTCCGTGCCGCGTGACCAGGCCGAGCAGCTCGAGCTTCCCGAGCGCGGCGCGTACGTCGCGGGCCGAGAGGTCGGAGGCCTCTGCCACGGCCTCGAGCCCCACGCCGCTCTCGATCGCCTCGAGCACGCGCGCCAGCACGTCCGGGAGCTCCGGCTTCGGTTTCATGCGCTCGTCGCGGAACGCATCGGCGGCGTCGGCACCGAAGAGTTCGTCGATCACGTCACCGGCGTCGCGGATCAGCGCGGAGCCGTCGCGCAGAAGGCGGTTCGGGCCTTGGGAAACCGCCGCTGTCACCTGGCCCGGAACGGCTCCGACAACCCGGCCCAGGTCGAGCGCGAAGTCGGTGGTGATCAGCGAGCCACTCGGATCCCGGGCCTCGGTGACCACCGTCATGCGGCCGAGCGCGGCCATGATCCGGTTGCGGGCCGGGAAGCTCCACCGGTAGGGCCGCTGACCCGGAGGCAGCTCGGACACGATCGGCCCGTTCTCGAGGAGTTGCCGGTAGAGCCCGCGGTTAAGGCGCGGATAGGGCACATCCGTTCCCCCTGCGAGAACGGCGATCGTGGTGCCGCCCGCTTCGAGCGCGCCCCGGTGTGCCGCGGCGTCGACCCCCAGCGCAAGCCCGCTGATCACGGTGAGGCCGGCCGCTGCCACCCCGCGGCCGAGCTCGCGCGTGACCTCGAGTCCGTAGGCACTCGCACGCCGCGCCCCGACGATCGTCACGCCGGGACTCGCCATCGCCTTCGAGAGCCGGTCGAGGCCCCCGGCCACGAACAGCGTCGCTGGCGCGTCCTCGAGGTCCCCGAGGCCGGGCGGATAGGCAGCCGAATGCCCGCAGACCGCCTCCACTGCGGTGGCGGTGAGGACCGCCCGCGCCTCCCCCTCGTTCCAGCCCTTCAGGAACTGTCGCGCGCGGGCAGCGGCCGTGTCTGACGCAACCGCCGCGATCAGCTGCGCCTCGGGGAGTGAAAGCACCGCTCCCGCCCGCCGGCGCCCGCGGCCGTCCAGCACCCGCGCGATCGAGGGTGCGAGGTGGCCAACAAGGAACCCGCGGCGCAGGCATTCGGCGCATGCGCCGCTCATGCCGCCACCGCCATCGCCTCGCTCCCAGCCGCGCGGTAGGCCACGGCCTCCTCAACGTCCGCGGCCCCGAGTGCCTCGCGCCCGTCGAGGTCCGCGATGGTCTGCGCCACCCTCACGACCCGGTCGTGGCCGCGCGCGCTCATGCCACTGCGGTGCAGAATCCGCCGGAGCCCGGCCGAGCCCCGCACCATCGCCGCCACCTCGGCCTCGACGAGTTCGGCATTGCAGGCGGCGGGGCTGCCGGCGAGCCGCTCGCGCTGTGCCAAACGCGCCGCCTCAACCCGCGCCCTGACGCCCTCGCTCGCCTCACTCGGCTCGGCGCCGACCACCGGCGGGCGCGGATCGAGCTGGCACGTGAGATCGATCCGGTCCATCAGCGGCCCGCTCAGCCGGCGGTGGTAGCGGGCGCGATCGAGATCGCTGCAGGTGCACGCGCCGCCGGGCTTTGCGCACGGGCACGGATTGCACGCCGCGATGAGGTTGAAGGCCGCTGGGAAGACCAGGGTCCGCTGGCTGCGCATCACCTCGATCGAACCGGCTTCGAGCGGCTGGCGCAGCGCCTCAAGCGCGGGCCGCGAGAACTCCGGCAGCTCGTCGAGGAAGAGCACGCCCCGGTGCGCGAGCGTGATCTCGCCTGGCCGGGGCACAGAGCCGCCGCCGATGAGGCCGGGTGCGGAGATCGTGTGGTGCGGCGCACGGAATGGCCGCTCGGCCACGAGCCCGCCACGGGTGAGGCCGGCTGCGCCGTGGATCTGGGTGACCTCGAGCGCCTCCTCGAGCGAGGGCGCGGGCAGGATCCCGGGGAGGCGCCGCGCGAGCATGGTCTTCCCCACGCCGGGCGGGCCGACCATGAGGACGTTGTGGCCTCCGGCCGCCGCTATCTCCAGCGCGCGTCGCGCGTCGCGCTGGCCGCGGACGTCACACAGGTCAGGTGGCTGCGCCTGCGGGGCCGCGCACGCCGGAAGCGCCGGCTCCGGCGTCCACTCGCCGCGCGCCATCGCCACGAACCGGGCGAGCGTCGGCACGCCGACAACATCGAGGCCCTCGACCAGAGCGGCCTCACCCGCGCACTCCTCCGGTACCGCGAGCCGCTTCATGCCGGCGCGCCGGGCGCCTGTCGCCATCGCGAGCGCACCACGCACCGGTCGCAGCTCCCCGCCCAGCGACAGTTCGCCGCACACCGCGAGGTCCTCCAACCCGCCGGAGTCGAGCTGGCCGCTCGCGGCGAGTACCGCCACGGCCAGCGCCAGGTCGAACGACGGACCCACCTTCCTCACGCTCGCAGGCGCGAGGTTGGCGGTGAGCCGGCTCATCGGGAAGTCGAAGCCCGAGTTGACGAGAGCGCTTCGGACGCGGTCGCGCGCCTCCTTCACCGCCGGCCCGGGCAGTCCCACAATCGCGAAGGCGGGTAGGCCGCGGCGGACGTCGACCTCCACGGTCACCTCGCGCGAATCGACTCCGTCCAGCGTGTATGTCGGGATGCTCGCAAGCACACCGGGCACGCTAGGCCGGCGCTCGTGACACGTGGGTTGCGAGCGCGACATTTGCGCCACATCTTTGTCACCCAGTTCTTGCAGTCGTCACCCACGGGTCACGAAAGCCGATCCACACTTGGCCCATGACCACGACGGACACCCGCAGAGAGCTCGGCGCGCTGGGCGAGCAGCTCGCCCGCAGGCACTTCGAGCAGCTCGGCTACGAGCTCATCGAAGCGAACTTCCGCACACGCTTCGGCGAGCTCGACATCGTCGCGCGCGGGGAGGGCTGCCTCGTGTTCTGTGAGGTCAAGACGCGCGTGGGCTCAGGGCTGAACGGCCCGGCGAACCCGCTCGACGCCATCGGCCTCGCCAAACGCCGCCGGCTGCGGATGATGGCCGGCCAGTGGCTGATGGCGAAGTCCGGCGAGGTCGGCGGCTACACACCCGACCTGCGCTTCGACGCGATCGGCATCAACCTCTCCTCGCGCGGCGACCTGCTCGCCCTGGAGCACATCGAAGATGCGTTCTGAAAGAGACGACCCTCGCGCTTTACCGGCGAGATCCTGGGCGTGGCTGGCGCGGAGCGAAGCCGATGTGGTGCATCGGCGAGCGACGCGGGCGCAGCCAGGCGCGTCCAGGAGCCGCCGGCTAAAGCGCGAGTTGCGTATACGCAATCGACTGAAACGACATGCGGTGCAGCGGCGACACGCCCTGCGCTGCGATCGCCGCACGATGCTCGGGCGTCGAGTAGCCGACGTTCGTTCCGAAGTCCCAGCCAGGGTGGCGCTCCTCGGCGCGGCGCATGAAGCGGTCCCGCGTGACCTTGGCGAGCACCGACGCGCCCGCGATCGCCGCGCTGCGCGAATCGCCGCCGATCACGGCCTGCTGCTCGTGGCCGAAGTCCGGCACGCGGAAGCCGTCCACGAGGTGGATGCCGTCGGGGCGCGCCACCCGTACGAGGGCCGAGCGGAGGGCGTCGAGGTTCGTGACGTGCAGCCCGCGATCATCGATCCCGCGCACGCAGCGCGAGACGATCACGGACTTCGCCGCGGCGCGGAGCACGAGCGGATACAGCTCCTCGCGGCCCTCCTCGGTGTGCTGCTTGGAGTCGTTCAGACGCGAGAGCGCGCGCCGATCCGCGAGAGTGAGGCGGTCGAGATCGAAGAGCACGGCCGCGGCCACGAGCGGTCCCGCGAGGCACCCGCGGCCGGCCTCGTCCGCCCCAGCCACGAAGCGGTGGCCGAACTCACGGTCGAAGGCGAACAAGCGGCGCCCGCTCTGGGCTGCCTTGGCCCGCCTGCGCCTCCTGGCCCGCCCCGCCCGGTTCTCCTCGCTAGAGGGTGCCGATTCGCTTTGGGGGCCAGTAGGTGAGGAAGGCGTGACCGATGAGGGCACCCTTGGGGACGGGTCCCCATACGCGGCTGTCTTGGCTGAACCCACGATTGTCGCCCATCATGAAGTACTTGCCGGGCGGAACCGTGATCTCCCGCGGCAGGTCGCAGAACTCGCAGTCGGCGCTCGGGCGGATGAAGGGCTCGTTCTGCTTCTTCCCGTTGATGTACACGTCGCCCTGGATCACCTTCAGGCGGTCGCCGGGAAGGCCGACGACGCGCTTGATGAAGTTCGTGTCCGCCTCGCCCGGGGTCGGCGACGGGCAGGCCTGGCCCGGCGGCTGCTCGACCCCGCAGTTTTCGGAGTCCCGCTCCGCGCCCTTCGGCGGATGGAAGACCACCACGTCGTTGCGGCTCGGATTGGTGAACCGGTAGGAGACGCGGTCGACGAGTACGCGCTGGTTGATCTGAAGCGTCGGCTCCATCGATCCGCTGGGGATCCGGAAGGGCTTCACCAAGAACGCCTGGATGCCGAGCGCCAGGATGAGCGCGACGACCACGATCCCCACGAGCTCGACGAGCGAGTTCTGCTTCTTGGGCTTGGCGGCGCTCGCCATCGAGGTCCGGCTCAGGACTTCGAGTCGTCGTCGGAGGCGTCCTCGCCGGCTGCTTCCTCGGCGGGCACCTCCTCGGCGGGTGCGGCCGCTGCGGCCGGCTCCTCGGAATCCGCCGCGGGAGCTTCGCCCTCGGCCGCGGAACCCACATCGGCGGCCTGGTCGGCCGCGGCGTCGGTCTCGGCTGCGGGATCGACCTCCGTCGGCGCCTCGCCCTCGGGCGGATCCTCGACGGCCGCCGCCTCGGCGGCCTCGGCCTCCGCGGCTGCCTCGGGGGTGATCTCGATGTCCGCCTCCTCCTGCGCGCCCTGATCGTCGAACGCGCCCACCTCGGCGGCGAGAATGTCCGCCTCGGGGCCGGTGTACTGGCGCTCGCGCACGCGCGAGGCCCGGCCTACGCGGCCGCGCAGGTAGTAGAGCTTGGCGCGGCGCACGTCGCCGCGGCTCGCGACCTCGATCCGCTCGATCTTCGGCGAGTGGACGGGGAACGTGCGCTCAACGCCCACGCCGAAGGACTGCTTGCGGACCGTGAAGGTCTCCCGGACACCGGTGCCCTGGCGCTTGATGACGACGCCCTCGAACACCTGCGTACGGCGGCGGGTGCCCTCGACCACCTGGAAGTGGACCTTCACGCGGTCGCCGGCCTGGAAGGCCGGGACCTTGCGCAGTTGCGCGCGCTCGAGGCTGTCGATTACACCGCTCATGACGAGAAAATGCGCGACGGCCGGAGGGCGCGACGCGCGGGGCAGCAATGGTAGCGACTGCCGGGAGATCAGCCCTTGGCGCGAGAGCGCGCCTGCTCGAGCCGCCACTCCCGGATGCGGGCGTGGTCGCCGGAGACCAGCACGTCGGGAACCCCATGCCCCCGCCAGTCCACCGGGCGGGTGTAGTGCGGGTACTCCGGCGCCCCCTCGAGTGCCTCGCTGAAGGACTCCTCCACCGCGCTGTCCGCATGGCCGAGCGCGCCCGGCAGCTTGCGGATCACGGCGTCGCAGACCACCATCGCGGCGAGCTCGCCGCCCGAGAGCACGTAGGGCCCGATCGATACGACATCGGTGGCAAGCTCTGTGTGGACGCGCTCGTCGAAGCCCTCGTAGCGCCCGCACAGCAGGCTCAGCCGCGGCTCCGCCGCGAGCTCGAGCGCGAGGCGCTCGTCGAAGCGCCGCCCACCCGCGGCGAGGGCCACGATCCGGTGGTCGCGCTGCGCTCCGTAGCGGGCCTCGAGCGCGGCCTCGACCACGTCGACGCGGATCACCATCCCGGCGCCGCCGCCGTAGGGCGTGTCGTCCACGCGCCCGCCGTCGAGCGGACTCGTCGCGCGCATGTCCACATGGTCGAGTTCGAGCCCGCGCTCGATGGCGTTGCGTACGTGCCGCTGCTCGCCGAACCACCGGAACCAGTCCGGAAACAGCGTGAACACGTCGATGTTCACGCCTCCTCCAGCCCCAGGAAGCGGCGGTTGACCTCGATCTCGCCCGCCTGCGGGTCGATCGAGACGATCGCGTCCGATACCAGCGGGATCAGAACCGGGCCCTCCCCCACCTCGAGCACGTCGCAGGAGGCGCCGTTCACCACCCGCTTCACCTCGCCGACGCCCTGCACGCGGCAGCCCACCAGGTCCTCGATCAGCCACTCGCCCTCCCCGAGCGGGGCATCGGCCTCCTGCGCCATCAGCTCCTCGCCGCGCAGACCGCCGGCGGCCTCGCGGTCGGTGAAGCCCGCGAGCCTGACGATCGGGCGCTCGAGCGTGCCCGCCCGGCGCTCGATCGAGGTCTGGCGCCCCGCCACCTCCACGGCCAGCCCCTCGGGCAGCTCGTGCGCGGCGCCCTCCACGTGGAAGGAGCCGTCGAGGCCGTGTGGCCGGCCCACGCGGCCGAGGGCGATCCGGCGCAGGTTCAATCGATGACGTCGACGAGCACGCGCTTCTCGTGCTTGACGGCGGCGGCCCTGATGACCGCGCGCAGCGCGTTGATCGTCCGCCCGCCCCTGCCGATCACGCGGCCGACCTCGTCCTCGGCCACGCGGAGCTCGAGCACGACCGTGCCGTCGTCCTCGGTAAAGGAGTCGACCTTTACCTCGTCGCGCTTGTCGACGAGTGCCCGGGCGAGGTAGCGAAGCAGCTCCTCCACGGGCGAACAGCTCCTAGGCGGAGGCGCGCTGGTTGGCGCGGACGAGCTTCTTGACGGTGTGGGTCGGCTGCGCGCCGCGCCCGACCCAGTGGTCGTAGCGCTCCTGGTCGATCTCGATCACCGAGGGCTCGGTCTGGGCGTTGTAGCGCCCGATCGTCTCGATCACGCGGCCATCGCGAGGCGAGCGCTGATCGGCGACGACCACCCGCCAGATGGGGTTCTTCTTGCTGCCCACTCGTGTGAGTCTGACTCGTACGGACATTTCGAGGAGTGTAGAGGCGGGCATCCATGCCCGCCTTCTGATGGTCGGGTGACATCCGGTCACCGTTGAACGGCCGGCTTCGCCGCCCTTCGGTTAGCGCCCGACCCCCAACTGCGAGAGATCGGGCATCTTGCCCTTGGCCATCTGACGCATCAGCTTGTTCATCTGGTCGAACTGCTTCACGAGCTGGTTCACGGCCTGGACCGAGGTCCCGGACCCGCGTGCAATCCGCCGGCGCCGCGACCCGTTCAGCATCTTCGGGTTCGCCCGCTCCTCGGGCGTCATCGAGGTGATGATCGCCTGGATCCGGTCGATCTCACGCTCGTCGACATTCATGTTCCCGAGCTGCTGGCCGGAGAGCCCGGGCATCATCTTGAGGATGTTCTGCAGGGGGCCCATGCGGCGCACCTGCTTGAGCTGGTCGAGGAAGTCGTCGAATCCGAACTCCTGCTTGCGGATCTTGCGCTC